>NZ_JABMLK010000002.1:1200000-1500000 GCF_013394855.1 Limnobaculum xujianqingii
CGGTTCACAATTCGTCGATGAACGCGGCCATGTTGAAAACACCACCATTCAGGGAAATGGTCGTTCGACTATCACTTATGGCGGTTATTCTACCGGAATCATGGATGTGAATGACGGCTCTTTAACTATGATTGGCGGTGATAGCCATAGCTGGACCGGGAATTTAGGTAAAGGTGCTTATGCCAGCAGTGTAAATCTGAACGGTAAAAATTCACGTTTGTACGTTCAGCATAATGACATGACCTCTGAATCGACGGCCACGGTAGCCGATTTAGCCATAAACAGTGGTTCGGTTATTTTCGGTCGTCAGGACGGTAGTGATGCTGGCAAATATAGTCGTCTGGAATTAGAAACGCTCTCAGGCAGCGGCACCTTTGTGATGAACACCAATATCAATGGTGGCGTGGGTGATTTCCTGAATATCAGTGATTCTATCAGTGGCGCTTTTAACGTTAATGTCAGAGACTCTGGTCAGGAGTTAAGAGCGGTAGCCGCGGGTGTTGACCCTCATCATTTGATTTTTGCTAATGGAAGTGCAACGGATAGCTTCACGCTGGTCAATGGTAGCGTCGATCTGGGTGCCTATAAGTATTATTTAGTACAAGGGGATGCCGGGGATCAGGACAACTGGTATCTGTCACCAACGGCGGTTGAACCTGAGGAACCAGGTCCTGTCGATCCGGAAGAACCGGGCCCAGGGCCTGGACCTGTTGATCCGGAAATACCAGGAGGTGAAAATCCGGGTGGCGTTTCACCAAATCCAAAACCTGAGCTATCAGATAGTGCAAAATCGGTAATTGCGTTAGCTAACGTGACTCCAACTATTTGGGATGGTGAGCTATCAACATTAAGAGCGCGTTTAGGGGATTTGCGTGATAACCGTGGGCCACAAAACGGTGCCTGGGGTAAATATATTACCAACCGTTATCGTGTCTCTACCGATAATGTCAGCTATAAGCAGGACATGAACGGAGTCATGCTGGGTGGTGACCATGGGATTGAGCTGGATGGTGGTCGACTGATTATTGGCGGGCTGTTCTCTTATACCCATTCTGAACTGGATTCCCGCAGTGGTGACGGTAAGGTGGATAGCTATGCTTTAGGTTTGTATACCACCTGGCTAATGGATAACGGTTATTACCTTGATGGTGTGTTAAAAGCCAACCATTTCAGAACGGAAAATAATGCCCGATTTAATGATGGTAAAACCAAAGGCACTGATAATACCAATGGTATCGGTATCTCTCTGGAAGCCGGTAAGCATATCAAACTGGATAGCTACTTCATTGAGCCTTACCTGTTAGGTTCGGCTTTCCATGGTGGCAAAACCAGTTATAAGCTGGATAGCGACATGAAAGTGAAGGCGGATTCTGCGCAGTCGTTGAAAGTTGAAGCAGGTACCACATTTGGTAAGTCTTTTGTTTTAGCAGACGGCACTATCATCAAGCCTTATGGCCGATTAGCCGTTAGTCATGAGTTTAAGAAAAACAATGATGTTATCATTAATGATACTGAACGTTTCACCAATGATATGTCTGGCACGGTAGGGAAATATGGTGTTGGTTTTACCGCACAGTTTAACGACCAGTGGTCAACCTATGCGGAAATAAACTACGCTAATGGCAGTCATATTGAAATGCCATATAGCGGCCATTTAGGTGTTCGCTATAGTTTCTGATGTAGTTGAATAGCAGAAATGAGAAACGCCATTCTGAAAGGAATGGCGTTTTTTTGCGTTATGGTTTTGCTAAAAGAGTATTCAGTCAGAGAACCAGATTTGCCAGCATAAACCCTACCGGAATGGCACAGACAATCCCTAACAGACCGGGCAGAAAGAAAGGATGGTTGATAATAAAGCAACCATTCCACTTTTTACTCAAAAATGAGCCGGTGTCATCGGTTGCAATAGCGAATGCCGTTGTGGGATAGATATTGGTGATATACAAAGCGCTGACGGCAACAAAGCTGGCTAAGATTGTTGCGGCATCTACGTGTAGCGATGCGGCGATAGGAATTAATAACGCGCTGGTAGCTCCCTGACTAAACAGCAGGGCGCTGGTAAAGAAAAACACCACCGCCAGCAGCGCAGGATAATCCTGCAGTATTTCTCCAGCCGCGACTTTTATTTCAGGAATATGGACGCCAATAATGGTCGCACTTAGCCAGACGATGCCCAGTACCACAATTAACGATTCTGCGCCGTCCTGAAAAATAGGTGCTTTCTTTATGGTCGTTAGCTCTACTTTGCAAACTAATACCATAATGAACGAGGTCAGGAGCATAGTAATGACAATGATATCCTGAGATCCCAATTTGTGACCGATAAGCGGTTTAAACAGTAGCATCAGGACAATAAATGAAACTCCTGCCAGAAAGATCCACACTGAACGTTTGGCTTCTTTAGTGGCTTCAACCAGTTTTATTTCTGGCGGTATAAAGTTAACTAATCCCTTATTTACACGTTCAATATAGATAGGGTCGTCTTTAAGCTCGATCCCCTGACGGCTGGCAACAAACGCAGCGACGGCAGAACCAAATATTGCCGCAGGCATAATAACGCATAAAGCCGAACCAAAACTGACGCCCATTTGTTCAACTACCACATACATGGCGGCTGTAGCTGCTGATATTGGTGAGGCGGTAATGGCGATTTGCGAGGCGACCACCGCAGAGCTTAGCGGCTGACTTGGGCGAATACCGTTTTCTTTAGCCACCTGTTGGATAACGTTAAGTACCGACATGGCGGTATAACCCGTTCCCGCCAGCGTGGTTAACACAAAGGTCGTTGCCGGTGCCAGAATATTGATATAGCGAGGGTGCTTTCTTAATAATTTTTCGGCGCATTTAACCATATAGCCCATGCCGCCTGCCTGTTGCATGACGGATAGTGCCAGAATAACTGACAGGATAATTAGCATCACCGCGATGGGGATATCTCCTGGCGGTAGCCCAAGGATAAAAATGACAATGGCTAATCCGAGTCCTCCTGCTAATCCTACGCCAATGCCCCCCAGGCGAGCGGCTAAAACTATCGCCCCAAGCAGTATGACTATCTCAAGTATTAACATAATGATTTTCCTTATTATTGTTATAATTTAGTGGCTGTGGAGACGCCCCTTAACAGGGGCCATCTGATCTTATGAATTTTCCTGGTGATAACGATGAATGGCAGCGGCACTGGCTGCGGGATCGCACATGGTCATTGGGTCGAGCAAATAATCAGCTTGTGATTCGGTCAGGATTTTTTCAGCAATCACCACTTCGCGAACGCTCAGGTTCTGCTCAAAAGCCTGAATAGCAACCCGACTGCCGACTTTGTATCCAAACAGGGTTGAGATCACGGTGGCTAACGCGGTGCTTTGTTCGGCATAACGGCGGCACACCTCAATATTGGGTTGCAGCTCCAGCAAACATTTATCGATAAGAATAGGGATGGCATTGGTTAACAGGCCGCAGGATTCAAAAAGGGCTTTAATAATGACCGGTTCCCATACGTTGAGATCCAGTTCACCACCTTCAACCGCCATAGTGATGCTGAGATCGTTGCCAATCACCTGATAGGCAATTTGGTTAATTAACTCAGGAATAACCGGATTAATTTTCCCCGGCATAATGGAGGAACCTGGCATAACGGCGGGTATTAATAGCTCATTAAAGCCAGCTCTGGGGCCGGAACCCTGCAGGCGAAAATCCGTCGACATCTTAGACAGAAATACCGCCAGCTTCTTAATTTGTGCGGCTACTTCAAGGTAACTATCGCCATTTTGTAAGCCATCGAAGAAATTCTCTTCAGCAACAAAGGGTTCTCCGGTGATTTGCTGTAACAGAGGATAAACGTGCTCAAGATATCCCTGCTGGGTAGATAAACCGGTACCAATGGCGGTGGCACCTAATGGTAACGGGAAGGTTTGTTTACGGGCTTCTGTCAGCGACTGGTGCAGGCGCTTAATCTGGTGATAATAGCCACTAAATTGCTGGCCTAGTGTCATAGGCACGGCATCTTGCAGGCAGGTTCTTCCCAGCTTAACAATGTGAGCGAACTGCTTAGTTTTTTGTTCCAGTATCTCTTCGAGGTGACTCACTGTAGAGATTAAATCCACCAGATTCAGGCAGCAGGTAATTTTCATTGCCGCAGGGATCACATCGTTGGTTGACTGGCACATGTTGACGTGAGTATTAGGGTGAACAACGTCGTAACCTTTGCTACCGGTCAGAATTTCATTGGCCCGGTTCGCAATCACTTCATTCATATTCATGTTGGTAGAAGTGCCGCCACCGCCCTGAAAAATATCGATAGGAAACTGGTCATCGAACTTGTGTTCCATGACTTCGGTTGCAGCCTGAATGATAGCTTTAGCAATGGTCGGATCTAACGCACCAATTTTGCTGTTGGCTTCGGCGGCAGCACGTTTTATTGCCGCAATGGACCAAAGATAATTAGGTACATCCACCGCTGTTTTACCGGATACCGCAAAATTTATCCGGGCCCGCTCCGTTTGAATACCGTAATAGGCATCATCCGGTATCATCATATTTCCTAATAAGTCTGTTTCGGTTCTCATAAATAAACTCCTGCTTGAATTGACAGGGTTCATTATGTGGCAGGGTTTTTATCGAAAATGAGAGGGAGATCGGCTACGGAACAGCAGTTAAGAATATAATGATTACTATTAAAAATATTAATAATAGGCGTAAATATGAAGAAAGTTACCTTTGATTTACATCAGCTAAGAGCCTTTATTACGGTGATTGATACCGGATCTTTTAGCGCTGCTGCCCGTCAGCTAAATCAGACACAATCTGCTGTTTCACAGCTTATCTTGCAGTTGGAAAAATCATTAGATAGCCAATTGATCGATCGCCGAAACCGCCCGGTGAAGGCGACATTATTGGGGCATGAATGTTATCGTTTTAGCATGAAAATTTTGTCCGAATGCGGTGAAATGCAAAACTGGTTGCATACTATTGATAGTGGAAAACTACCGCGTTTACGACTGGGATTGGTGGATTCAGTGGTCGCCATTGCCGGGCTGCAAATTTTAAAATACTTGCAGCCTAAAGTGGATAAGGTGAGTCAGATAACCGGTACGGCACCTGAACTGCTGGCCGCCTTACAGTCCGGCAAACTGGATGTGATTGTCACCATGATTCATGGTGATGTTCCAGAGTCGCTTTCTTTATATCCGTTAATCACCGAAAGATTCTTTGCGGTAACGCCAATAGGCTGGCCGGAGCAGACTCTGGAACAGCTATGTAAACGTCACAACTATATTGCCTATGCAAACTGGACACCGACAGGGGCACAAACCCTCAACTGGTTGAAATGGCGTAACCTCAAGCCAAATATTCAGTTTGAGCTGGCGCGGGCGGATCACATTTTGTCCATGATTGCCTCCGGACAGGGATGGACGCTGGCAACGCCCATGTTTCTTGCTAATGACTTTAGCCTGCTGTCATCGCTGAATTGCAATCCACTGCCAGCTCCCGGTTTGAGTCGCAAAATGGCGATATTATGCAGGGAAGGGGAACTGGAAAGTTTTATCCCCTCATTTACAACAGATATTAAGCAACTGGTTGAAGCGACGATTGATGAGTATATGGCGGAGCGTTGGCCGTGGATGTATCCACGGTGAGATTTTTTGCTGCCATATGATGTGATTTGCTTTATTTGAATGAGTACATCTGTTTATATTGAGAATTGATGATTATCCTGACCCTTCCCTTTTCACGGTATTCCACACTTCGTTTCTGCGGCAATAAGGAGGTTCCATGCGGTTGAGTTCTTTGAGTCTGAGTTTTCTGGTTCTATTCTCTTCTCCGGTATTTCTGTCTTCGGCCAGTGCTGATACTTCACCACCGTTAAAGCGGGTAATGTTATCCAGCGCCGGGGTTGGTTATTTTGAGTATGAAACGGATGTCGAGGGGCCAACAACGCTGACACTCTCCATTCCGCGCGATCAAATAGATGATGTTTTGAAAAGTATGACTATTGATGGTGCTAACGGTGGCGCTGTATCCGTACGTATGCCGGATAATGAGCCTCTGGAAAAGGGATTTCGTGATTTTCTGTTTACACCGGCCTCACTGGAATCTCCGGCACGTTTGTTGAGTGAGTTACGCGGTGCCGAGGTGTCAATTGAAGGCCCCCGTTCGATAAAAGGGAAGTTAATGTCGGTAGAAGCTGAAACGGTGGCACTGGATGATAAGGGAGGTACGCAGAACCGCTATCGTGTATCACTGATTACTGACGAAGGGTTAAAACAGGCTATTTTACAGGATGTTCAGTCTCTGCGTTTTGAAGATGAAAAACTTCGTAATCAAATTAATCAGGCTTTAACACTGACGGCAGCAGCTCAGGAAAGTGGGCCGCGCCAGCTGGATATCGTTCTGTCCGGCAAAGGTAAGCGTCAGGTGAAAATTGGCTATGTTGCCAGCACGCCAATCTGGAAAGTCGCCTACCGAGCCCAGTTGGGTAAAGATGACCGTGCTCATTTGCAGGGCTGGGCGATTTTGGAAAATACCAGCGGACGAGACTGGAAAGACGTTGAGCTTACTCTTCTTTCCGGAAACCCGATCGCATTTCGCCAGCCGCTTTATCAGTCCTACTATGTCAATCGCCCGGTGGTTCCCGTAGAAACGCTAAATCAACAGCTTCCCGTTATCGATAGTGGGGAACTTGATGGCAGAATGGGGCAGGGCCGCTACAACAGGCTTGTCCGTACAGAAGAAAAACAACTTCAATTAAATAGTGGGCAGTTTATGGCTGCGCCGGCTGCTCTGGCGGCGCGTGATGAGGCCGCGGAAGAAAGAGAGATAAAAGAGACCTGGACCTCTCAGGCTGCCCCTCAGGCAGAAGCGATAGAAAATCAGAGTCAGATCGTGCTTAAACTTCCTGAGCTCCAGACGATTGCTTCTGGTCAGTCCATGATGACGCCAATTATCGATCGCGATATTCCAGCAGTACGTCATACCTTGTTAAACAATAATAAACCTATTGTAGCCGTTGAAATTGCCAACCAGAGTACAACCGGACTTCCTCCGGGGGCTATTACTTTTTACGATGGTGTCGGAGACACTACATACTTAGGCGATGGGCAGATTGGTGCGTTACCCGTGGGTGAGAAGCGGTTAGTGGGCTTTGCTTCTGATTTAAACGTTCGTATTATTCGTGATGCACCGACCACCAAAGACCTGTATTCGGCTTCAGTGAAGAATGGCGTGGTACAGATTAAGAATTCTGTACGCCAGACCACAACTTATCGAATGAAGTCGTCGGCCAAAGAGAAGCGTATTGTGGTGCTTGATATACCGCGTCGTGCAAATGAAACACTGGTCGAACCCAAAGCGGATGCCAGTGGTATTAGCCTGATTCAGAACGGATATCGCATCAGACATTCCCTTGATGCAGGTAAGGAAGAGACGCTCAATATTGTCACCGAGTCGGTCAAGCTGGAGTCTCTCAGTTTTGAACAGATGCAAAGTATCGATCGAAACAGTCTGGATTTTTACATGAAGACCATTATCCATAACGGGTCAATGGATGATGGTACTAAAAAGATATTCAGTCAGATTGCCAATATGCGCCAGCCATCTATTGATGCTGATGAAGCGATTGCCGGCTTGCAAGACTCGCGTGAAGTTATTATTTCTGAACAGCAACGACTGCGGGAAAATCTTGCTCAGGTACCCAATGGCAGTGATTTGCAAAAACGTTACCTGAAGCAGATGGAGCAGCAGGAAGATAAAATGAGTAGTTTGCTAAGTCAGATAGAGGCAGAGAAAGACAAAAAGGCTAAAGCAGATGTAGCATTAAAAGTCTGGTTAAACAGCAATTAAACAAGGGTAATGCGTTAATTATCCGGTTATTACATCAGGCTCCGAACCGCCATAATTTACTTTGTGGCGGTTCAGTTTTTTATGGTATCTAGCTAATGGTGTTGAAACAGTAAAACACCATCGCTACACCCTCAATTTATTGCATCTGTAACTTAAAGTGCACGCCTTCCCAGCCAATAACTGCCGTTTTATTATCATCCAGCGAAATAAATCTCACTGAATCATTCAAACAGCTGAAGTTATTTACCGCAATAGTGTCAGTTTTTAAATTGAGAGAGGTGATATAAGGGTTATTATCCAGCCATTCAACAAATGGCTCAATTTCATAGTAATAACTTAAACCACAGGAATTCAGATTAACAAAAGGCGACAGGTAGGAACCTTGGGTTATCTGAATAATTTTTCCTTTGTACGTGCTAATTTGAGCATTATCCATGGTACAGACTTTACCACAAACACCATCAATAATTTTCCACTCACCAAGTACGTTAGGAATATATACGTATCCAGCACTTCCTGGTTTGTTGAAATTGATAAACATCTCTTTAATAGAAGGATTCATCTTCTGCAAAACATCATTATTGGAACTGAAATCCTCACTATCACTCATAATAGTTGCGAGTTCAGCATTAGAAATACGTCCATATGCATCATAATCATTAAATCGGATAAATAGCATATTGGTATATTTAGACAGCACGCCTTTACCATAGCTGGTCACTGCACCGTCCTCATCCCATTCATACCCGGAAAGCCTAAAGCTGGATTGGTTGATTTGTTCCATCTCTTTCAAGGAAATACCCGGATGAATACCCTCAGGTGTTTTCCATACAGTACCTATAATCTGAACCGAACCAGGAGTGATGAACGGTGTGTTCCAGAAGATCTGAAGCTCTTTTTCACTATTGCCAGGAAAAAGAACGGTAACTTCCATTTTGTCATTCTCGGGTAATTCGATCTTCTCTCGTTTAACCTGTTCTTTGCCCAAAAGTGCAATCAAATCAGCTTCAGAAGTCAGGGAGGTTACCGGGCCAACAGAAACGCCCGGAATGATGTCCAGTTCATAAGCCAGTAACGTACTGCTATATAACAGTGCAGATATCGCTAAGCCATATATGATTTTCATTTTTTATCCCTTCAATGAGTTCCATGACACCGGCACTGTCATTTGCTTAAGTCAGTTTTGGTACACGAAAATTTCATCAGTAAAAATGTGCTGATGAAATGTCGTCGTAGTTTGAGTGCAATTAAACAGAGTGGCGTAAACATCCCATGTCAGACAGGTTCTATGTAGTCCTTCATGGCTGTTTTTGTATCATGTACAAAGTGACAAATAAATAGGCTTATATAAGAGAATGAAAATAAACCAGTAGGTTATAGCTTCAGAAACGAAAAAGACCTGCTAAAAAGCAGGTCTTTAAATATGGCGGTGAGGGAGGGATTCGAACCCTCGATACGTTGCCGTATACACACTTTCCAGGCGTGCTCCTTCAGCCACTCGGACACCTCACCAAATTTTGTGGTTACAGCAAGGATTATTCACTGCAACGGGGCGCTACTATAGGGAGAAGGCGGAGTTCGGTCAAGTATAAATTCAAGTTCTTGAGCTATTTGGTTAAGCTATCGGCAAATTGACGTTTATGTCTGCGGACAGAATCAGGTAGATTAGGGGAGTGCTACACACTTACCCTCTGATTCTGCAAATTTTTTATCTTCTGGAGCTGCCATGAATATTCTCTTCTATCACCCTTATAATGATGCAAAACCCTATCTGGAAGGCATTCCTGCTCGTTTACCCGGTGCAAAAATCAGAGTGTGGCAACCGGGAGACGATCAACCGGCAGATTACGCCATTGTCTGGCTGCCGCCCTATGAAATGCTGGCGGGACGTAAAGATTTAAAAGCAGTTTTCAGTTTAGGAGCAGGAGTCGATGCCATTGTCGCTCAGTTGAGAGAGCGCCCTGAGATGCTGGCATCAGGTGTTCCGCTGGTTCGTCTGGAAGATGCGGGTATGGCAAGCCAAATGGAGGAGTATGCCAGTGCGGCAGTATTACGCTATTTCCGTCGTCTGGATGATTATCAACGACTACAGCAGCAAAGTCGTTGGCAGTTTCTGGAGCCGCATAGCTATGAAAATTTCACCATTAGTGTCATGGGGTTAGGGATTTTAGGCGCCAGTGTGGCACAACGATTGTCATCCTTTGGTTTTTCAGTACGCGGTTGGAGCAGAAGCAAAAAGCACATTGATGGCGTAACCACATACAGTGCAGAACAGTTGCCTGAGTTTCTTAACCAAACCCGTCTTATTGTGAATTTATTGCCCAGAACACCGGATACTCAAGGTATACTGAATAAAGCGTTGTTTGACCAATTACAGAAAGGGGCATATCTGATCAATATTGCCCGGGGAGCGCATTTGGTTGAGGCTGATTTATTAGAAGCACTGGATAGCGGCCAGTTAAAAGCTGCAACGCTGGATGTTTTTGCCTCAGAGCCATTATCCCGACAACATGTGTTCTGGCAGCGCCCGGAAATTACCATCACGCCGCATATTTCAGCCATTACACAGCCACAAACTACGATGGACCAAATTTGCAGTCGGTTGCTGGCCTTTCAGGCTGGGGAGCCAATCAGCGGTATTGTTGATATTATTAAAGGATATTGATCCATAACCAAACAGGAAGTGGATTAGAAACGTTTTACCAGCACAGCAATAAAAGAAGGAAGTTTGTTATGTACCCGGTTGATTTACACGCCCATACCGTAGCCAGTACCCATGCTTATAGCACGGTAAGTGACTATTTTGCCATCGCCAAACAGAAAGGTATCAAGCTGTTTGCTATCACTGACCACGGGCCAGATATGGCTGATGCGCCGCACCGCTGGCATTTTATGAATATGGCTGTAATTCCTCGTATGGTGGATGGTGTTGGCATTTTGTATGGCATTGAAGCGAATATCAAAAACCTGCAAGGTGAAACCGACTGTGATGAGCAGATGGATAAGCAGTTAGATCTGATTATCGCCGGATTCCATGAACCGGTACTACAACCCATGAGTCGCGAAGAGAATACACAGGCGATGATAGCGACGATTGCCAGCGGTAAGGTACATATTATTAGTCATCCGGGGAATCCAAGATATCCTATCGATATTATGGCGGTGGCGCAGGCTGCGGCTAAACATAATGTTGCACTGGAAATCAACAACTCTTCATTTATCCACTCTCGTTTGGGCAGTGAGAAAAACTGCATTGAAGTAGCAAAAGCCATTCGTGATGCAGGAGGCTGGGTGGCGTTGGGCTCAGATTCCCATGTGGCATTTGCTTTGGGTGGGTTTGATCATTCTCTCAAAGTATTAAAGGACATTGAGTTTCCGGAAGAGAGAATTCTTAATGTAACGCCACGGAGATTGCTAAACTTCCTGGAATCACACGGTAAAAAGCCAATTCCTGAGCTGGCTTCGCTTTAAGCCTGTGGGTAATTTGTTATCTGAGCGGTTAAACGAAATTCATTAATATTTAAGGATAAATATCTATGTCATTAATTACTTCCGGTCGTTTCCAAACCACGCTACTGGGTGCCGCCGTGGCACTGGCGTGTTCCGTATCCGCTCAGGCTAATACTCTCACAGAAAAGATGACGTTAGATAATGTTACTGTATTTATTCGCGGTGCTGAGCTGTTTAACAGCGGAAAAGTAACCTTGCCTGCCGGTGAGAGTGAAGTGATCTTCACCAATATTGCTACTGGTTTGAATGAACAGAGTCTGATGGTTGAAGCAGATAACGGCGTAGTGGTTCAGTCATCGGGTATACGCCGGGATTTTCTCAGTGAAAACGTCTCGCCTGAAGTAGAGTCACTGAAGAAACAAATTGAAGCGGAAGTCCGTGAGCAAAGCAAACTGAACGTACAACGTGAGGTGATTCAGGCTCAACTGGCAGTGTTGGAGAGCAATCGCGCACTGGGCAATGAGAAAGAAGGTACTTCGGTTGAACAAGTAAGCCAAATGCTACAGTTAGTTAATGGCAAAATGAACGAACTCTTAATGAGTGATATCGACCTCAGAGAGAAGATGGTCGAAGTTGAAAAGAACATTAATAAGCTGAACAATCAATTGGAAGAAGCCCAACAGAAAAGCGCTCAGGCGGTTAATCAGGTGGTAGTGAAGTTTTATGCACCGAAAGCGGCATCCAGCAATATTAAACTTTCCTATGTCATTAACTCAGCGGGCTGGGTTCCTACCTATGATGTTCGGGTTGATAGCATTACTGAACCAGTAAAACTGGGCTATAAGGCTAATGTGTTCCAGAATAGCGGCATTAACTGGGATAAAGTTAATCTGACCCTTTCTACCGGTAATCCAAGCGAAGGCGCTCAGGCACCGCGACTCTCCCCGTGGTATGTTGATCTGTATCGACAGCCAATTTTGTCGTCGAAAAGTGCCCGATATGAGAGAAATGAGACTGCGCCAATGCCAATGGCGACGCCTGCACCTGTGATGGAAATGCAGGAGGACAGGGCAAGAGAAGCACAGATGGCCGCTGCTGAGAAGAGATCCAAGATATCCAAACCGCTGTCTGATTATGTGGTTACCGATGTTGGTGGTGTGAATACTCGTTTTAGTATCGCTTTACCGTATAATATTGCCGCCGATGGCAAAGGGCATTCAGTGTTGATTAAACAGGTGGACGTTCAGGGTGACTATCGCTATGTCGTGGTGCCTAAACTGGAGCCTGATGCCTTCTTGCAGGTGCAGCTAAAAGACTGGGAGAAACTAAACCTGCTGCCAGGAAAATCCAATATTTTCTTTGAGGGTTCGTTTGTAGGACAGGGATATATTGATATCCGCCGGGTTAAAGAGACGCTGGACCTCTCTTTAGGCCGGGATAAGAAGATTGTAGTAACGCGGGAAAATGAAAAGCAAGTAACAGGAAAAGCTGAATTTTTTGGTAACTCAGTCAGCCAGCAATATACCTATACGCTGGACATTAAGAATACCCGCAAAGAACCAGTGAAACTGGTGGTGCAGGATCAGGTTCCCGTCAGTAAAGATGCTTCCGTTACCGTTGAAGGGCTGAAGTATGACGGCGCAACCTTTGATAAAAATACCGGCGAGGTGCAGTGGTCGCTGGATCTGACGCCAAATGAATTACGTAAACTGGGCTTGTCTTATACGGTGAAGTATCCGAAAGATCAGCAGGTTATTGGTTTATAATTATCGTTTTTTACTTAAGTTAACAGGTCAATTTGATGAATGAGTTTTCTGTAGTCTGCCGTATTCTGGGTTCACTGTTCTATCGCAGTTCTCAGGATCCGGTTCTGGATCCGTTGTTTGCTCTGATAGTAGATGGCAAGTTGAAACAACACTGGCCGCTGGAGCAAGACGATCTGCTGGACCGTATGGGACAGGGATTAGATCGTAAGGTTCTGGAGGCGGACTATCAGGCGATGTTTGCCGTACAGGGCAGCGTTTCACCATATGCTTCTGATTACGAAGATGGCGCAGAGGAAGCCGCAACGCGTGCATTTATGACTCAATGTGGTATGCCGTTAACTGACGCACCTGCCGATCATTTTGGCCTGTTATTACTGGCAGCTTCATGGATTGAAGATAACGCACTGGAGTCTGATGAAGTTCAGGCTCAGCTGGCGCTGTTTGATGACCATTTACTGCCGTGGTGCGGGCGTTTTCTGGGTAAAGTTGAAGCCCATGCCACAACGACTTTCTTCCGCACCTTATCCATGGTGACTCGGGAAGCGCTGCAAGCAATGCGCGATGAACTGGCTGAAGTTTCCTCAGATGAAGGAAATGAATAAGATGGAAACTGCCATTAACAATGATGAATCAGAACTGGCACCTTCGGTGTTTGCCCATTTGTTGTTAGCCCGCTATCCGGAGTTTGATACCGCCAGTAGTTTACAGGCCTGGGATGCGGCAGACGAATATCTGATTAATACCGTCGATAAGCAAAAACTGGCGCAAGGGCCAGTGCTGATTCTTAATGATACTTTTGGTGCTTTAGCCTGTGAATTGCATCAATACCATCCGATAAGTTACGGCGATTCCTACGTTAGCCAGCTGGCAACCTTGCGTAATTTGCAGCTAAACAATCTGTCAGCGGATAACGTTAGCTTTATTGATAGCGTGACGCCGCTATCAGATAAACCTGCGGTGGTGTTGATCAAAGTCCCTAAAGCGCTGGCACTATTGGAACAGCAACTGTATGCGCTGCGGGAAGTAGTAGGGGAAGAGACCCAAATTATTGCCGCAGGGAAAACTCGTGATATTCACACCTCCACACTGCAATTGTTTGAGAAGGTTCTTGGTCCAACCCATACCAGTCTGGCATGGAAAAAGGCGCGTCTGATTTTCTGTCAGTTTAACCAACCGGACGTTGCGCCCTTTAATGAGTTAGTCAGTTGGCCTCTGGATGGGACAGATTATCTTATCCATAACTATCCTAATGTATTTTCCCGTACTTCTCTGGACATTGGCGCCCGTTTCTTTTCTGAACATCTGCCGTCAGGTTTAACCGGAACACTGGTGGATTTAGGCTGTGGTAATGGGGTTCTGGGGCTTGGTTTATTGGCGCAGAATCCGCAAGCTGAAGTGATTTTCCGCGATGAGTCTTTTATGGCGGTAGAGTCGAGCCGGTTAAACGTAGAAAAGAACCGACCACAGGATATTGAACGCTGCTTCTTTGAAGCTGACCATTCGCTGGCAAATATTGAACGCAATAGTTTGCAGGGGATCGTGTGTAATCCACCGTTTCATCAACACCATTCAGTAACGGACTATATTGCCTGGCAAATGTTTAATGATGCCAAACGCTGTCTGGCAATTGGTGGTGAGCTGCGTATTATTGGCAATCGCCATCTGGGATATCATCAAAAGCTGAAGCGTCTGTTTGGCAACTGCGAATTGCTGGCCTCTAATAAGAAGTTTGTGATTTTACGTTCGGTAAAGGCACCAAGAAAGAGCCGACAAAGCTGAGTTAAAGAATAATAAAAAGGCGCATCGGATTTTCCGGATGCGCCTTTTTTAATGCTTTAAATTCACTATTTAATAAAGTCGAAAACCAGTTTGCCTTCTTCTACTTTAATACCTTTCGCCAGTTTTTGTGCCGTTGCTTCTAACGCACTGTTAGCAGGATTCAGAACATATACCGGTTGGTCATTGAAATAGAGTTGTAGTGCACTATTCAGTAATGGAATAAAGGTTTTCACATTTTTCACTGCGCCCTGAGTGGTTTTCAGGTCATAGTCTGCCAGTTCCAGATCTTTCAGATAAACCGCTCCTTTTACCGGGTCAAAGTCCGGGCGGGCATTAATGGTTAACTGAAGATTTGCGTCCTGATTACCCAAAATAGAGGAGATAGCGAACACGGCATTCCCGGTTAGCGTTACCTTATTTGGCGTATCGCGGCCAATTTTGGCATTCAGATTATTCAGGGATAGATCGGCATTAACCAGACCGCTCAGGTTAAAGCTGCGCGATGCTTTATCGGTATGGGTAGACAAATATTTATTAATCGATTGCTCGCTTAAAGCGTATTGAGAAACCTGATTACAACCAAACAGCAGCCCGATAGCCAGTACTGCACAAACGCGGGAAAAAATTCTAAACATACTCACCCTTATATAATCAATCAAACAGTCCATTACGCTATAGAGTAGCAATTCCTTTATAGACAGAGCAAACCTAATTCCGTTCAGAATATTTTATGATGCCATGGCTTTGGTGTTCATACTCCCCGGAGAGAATTGACGATGCAGTGCCAGTGCAGTGATTATCCCGACTACGCCTAAAAGCAACCAGGGGATTTCAGGCAGGTTCATTTCATGCCCGATATCATACAGCCACCCGCCACCGGTATAGCCAATTGCACCACCGAAAGCTAAACCTAATTTACTAAAACCCATATAGCTGGCACGAGCATGTGGGTTTGACAGCGAGGCGCTTAAGGTTTCCCGTGCAGGTTCAGCAATAATTAAACCCAGATAGAAAAAGAAGATCAGCGCCAGAATACCGGAAAGGGAGTGTACAAACCCTAGCGGCATCAGACTAAAGGTCATTAACAGTAAACCCACCATTAAACGTTGGTCGAGGCGGAAGTATTTCTCGCTCCAGCGCGCGATAGGATAGAGCAGGGAAAGTGAGAGAATAGCCTGGATTAAATACATCCAACGAATTGTCTCTGGCGCACCTGAAACTTCGTTTACCAGTAAAGGCAACATTAACATCACTTGTATGGACAACACATAATAACCGGTGAGGGTTAGCACATAGCGACGGAAGTAGCTGTCTTTTACTGCGGCTTTAATCCCATTCATGATCGGAGCGCGTACCGAAGTGGAAACCCGATAAGCCGGTAGTACAAATGCGTTTAATGCGGCGGCCAGTACGAAGAATGCCGCACCAAACCAGCAAACCCAATGAAAATCGTAGCGCAGCAACCAGCTACCCAATAGTGCGCCAATCACTACACCGGCGCTGTCCTGCATCATTAACAGCGAATAGAAACGACCGCGCTCATGGGGACGGGTCAATTTGATGACTAATGCCACTCGCGGTGGGTCAAACAGCGTGCCGCCAAAAGCCGAAAGGGCACAGGAAAAAATCAGAATCCAGGGCTGATCCGCTAATGCCATGGTTGCAAAGCCTGCTGCGCGTAACAGCATCCCGGTAACAATCAGCGGTTTGGCTCCAAAGCGGTCTGCCAGTGCGCCACCAAAAATCCCCAATCCTTGTTGCAGAAACTGACGTAGTCCCAAAGCTAAACCGACCATTAATGCGGCCCAGCCAAGCTGGTCTACAAATCGAATTGAAATTAGCGGGAAAACAACAAAAAAACCAAGAACAACTAGCAGGTTATCTAATAATAGAAAATACTTACCTAAGCTTCTGACTCGCGATACCCGAGGCATAATTTCACCGTCAGCGAAAAAATAAATAAAGAAGGGGGAATTCTGTCGCTATTTTGAACTTTATTACTGAATAACGATACCAATTTAGTACACTATCTTTGTCATTTAATGCTGTCTTTACATTTTTATAAGGGGTTCCGGATGTTTGGCTATCGTTCGAATGTTCCTAAGGTATCATTAACGACGGATCGTCTGACGGTACGTCTTGCCTGCGAACGTGATGCCTACCGGCTTGCAGACTATTATACCGAGAATAGAGAGTTCCTGAAGCCATGGGAACCGGTACGCGATCAGAGTTATTGTTATCCCTCTGGTTGGCAGGTGCGCTTAAATCTGATTAATGAGTTGCATAAGCAGGGCAATGCTTATTATTTCCTGTTACTCGATCCCGATGAAAAAGAGGTCAGAGGCGTTGCAAATTTTAGCAATGTCATTCGGGGAGATTTTCATGCCTGTATTCTGGGTTATTCACTTGGGCAAAAGTGGGAAGGCCAGGGATTAATGTATGAAGCGTTACAGCCAGCATTACGCTATATGCTTAACCAACAGCGAATGCACCGGATAATGGCTAACTATATGCCCCATAACCAGCGCAGTGGGAATTTATTATTACGATTAGGTTTTGAGCGTGAAGGGTATGCTAAACAGTATCTGCGAATTGATGGAAACTGGCAGGATCACGTGATGATGGCCCTGACAAACCCTAACTGGAAACCGGCGATTTAAGGAGTCGACAGATGAAATATCAATTAACGGATAGTGAAGCCCGGGTTATTGGCAGCATGCTGGAAAAAGAGGTGACGACACCCGATCAGTATCCTTTATCACTAAACGGTTTAATGACAGCCTGTAACCAGAAAACCAGCCGTGAGCCAGTAATGGATTTAAGTGAGTTGGATATTCAGGAAACGCTGGACAGCCTGCAAAAAAAGTATCTGGTACGTACTGCCAGTGGCATTGGTGGTCGGGTTGCTAAATATGTTCATCGCTTTTGTAATACCGAGTTTGGTGATTTTAAGTTATCGGCAGCTGAGTTAGCGGTTATTTGTCTGCTGTTATTGCGCGGTCCTCAAACTCCGGGTGAACTGAGAACCCGTTCCAATCGATTGTATGAGTTCTCGGATATCAGTGAAGTCGAGCAGGTGCTGGAAGGGTTATCCAATCGGGAAGATGGCCCTTATGTTGTCAAGCTGGCACGGGAACCAGGTAGAAGAGAGAGTCGTTATGCTCATTTATTCTGTGGACCAGTAGATGCAGCTTCTTTTAGTTTAACTGGTTCTGCATCAGAGAATAGATCGTCAGAAGCCTCTGAAGAGTTAACGGAACGGGTACAACAGTTAGAGGCCGAGGTTGCCTTACTGAAACAGCAAGTGGCAGAACTGAACGAAAAACTTGAGATTTTAGTTGGTTAACCGGTGACATTGTCACTAAAAATAAAATCAATTTAAATCAATTAATTAAATCATTACCTTCATCCTGAATTGTATTTGACAATGTATAATTCAGGATGAAAATCACATTTTTATACGCTTTTAGATTGGTGATTCAACAGACTAACCGTACACTACGCCTCAGTCAGCCGTCGCACAGTCAGCGATGCCATTAATAAGAATCGTTTAATTACATGAATTTATTAAAATCACTTGCCGCAGTCAGCTCAATGACTATGGTGTCACGTATTTTGGGATTTGCCCGTGATGCGATTGTGGCGCGGGCATTTGGTGCCGGAATGGCAACGGATGCCTTTTTTGTCGCTTTTAAGTTACCAAATTTGCTACGACGTATTTTTGCCGAAGGGGCATTCTCTCAGGCATTTGTTCCTATTTTGGCGGAATATAAAACTCAACAGGGAGAAGAGGCCACCAGAACCTTTATTGCCTATGTTTCTGGCCTGTTAACTCTGGTATTAGCACTGGTGACTTTTCTGGGTATTGTCGCTGCTCCGTGGGTTATTTGGGTTACTGCTCCGGGATTTACCGATGAACCAGATAAGTTTGCTCTGACGACTCAACTGCTACAGGTTACCTTCCCCTATATTTTGTTAATATCGCTGGCCTCGCTGGCGGGAGCAATCCTTAATACCTGGAACCGTTTTTCCGTACCGGCATTTGCCCCCACGTTGTTAAACGTGAGTATGATTGGTTTTGCTTTATTTGGTGCACCTTACTTTAATCCTCCTATTATGGCGCTGGCCTGGGCCGTGGTGGTGGGTGGAATCCTTCAATTACTCTATCAATTACCGCATCTGAAAAAGATTGGCATGTTGGTGTTACCTCGTCTTAATGTGCGAGACAGTGGTGTCTGGCGTGTTATGAGACAGATGGGGCCCGCTATTCTCGGCGTGTCAGTGAGTCAAATTTCGCTGATCATTAATACCATTTTCGCTTCATTTCTGGCGTCGGGCTCCGTGTCCTGGATGTATTATGCTGACCGCTTAATGGAGCTGCCATCAGGGGTATTGGGGGTTGCGTTAGGGACTATCTTATTACCTTCATTAGCCAAAAGTTTCTCCAGTGGTAATGCTGAAGAGTACTCTGGCTTGATGGACTGGGGCTTACGTCTCTGCTTCTTACTGGCATTACCTTGCTCGGTAGCGCTGGGGGTTATCTCTGAGCCATTAATTAAATCGCTGTTCCAGTATGGGCAATTTAGTGCCTATGATGCGATGATGACTCGTCAGGCGCTGATTGCTTATTCGGTTGGTCTGATGGGATTGATTTTAGTTAAAGTTTTGGCCCCGGGCTTCTATTCTCGTCAGGATATTAAAACACCAGTCAGAATTGCTATTGTCACTCTGATAGCCACCCAACTGATGAACCTGGCCTTTATTGGTCCGTTTAAGCATGCAGGTTTAGCTCTGTCGATTGGTGTTGCTGCCTGTCTTAATGCCGGTTTGTTGTTTTGGCAGCTGAAAAAACGTAAATATTTTCAGCCAAAAACTGGTTGGGGTATTTTCTTTCTGAAGCTGATAATTGCACTTCTGGTAATGACCGCGGCGTTGGTTGGCATGGTGTATATTATGCCCGCCTGGGATATCGGTAGCATGCTGATGCGTATATTGCGATTGTTGTTGGTGGTTGCTGTTGGGGTTGTAGCCTATTTTGGCACCTTGGGATTATTAGGCTTTCGTATCAGGGATTTTGCCCGTCGGATAGCTTAGGCAGAATGCTTGCTGGCTGAAAGCCAGATTCTGCCGGATAAAAACAGAAACTGAATAACAAAATTACCATTAACAATAAAGGCGCCGATGGCGCCTTTATTATAATCATCAGAACAACATCACATACGCTCAACCGTTTGAATACCCAATGTATCCAGACCTGTCTTCAGAGTACGAGCAGTAAGCGCGGCTAATTTCAGGCGGCTCTGACGTGTGCTTTCATCGTCAGCATTCAGAATCGGACAGTTTTCATAGAAACCTGAGAACAGACCTGCCACATCGTACAGATAAGCACACATCACATGCGGTGTACCTTCACGAGCTACGGCGTAGAGGGTTTCTTCAAATTGCATCAGGCGGGTAGCCAGCGCTTTTTCGCGCTCATCAACGATCTTTAACTTGCCTGTTAACTTACTTTCATCGATGCCAGCACGTTTAAAAATAGAGGCTACGCGAGTATAGGCATATTGCATATAAGGCGCGGTGTTGCCTTCCAGCGCTAACATAATGTCCCAATCGAACACATAATCCGTGGTGCGGTTTTTAGATAAATCAGAGTACTTAACGGCACCAATACCAACAGCGTTAATCACTTCTTTTAGCTCATCAGGCTGCATGTCCGGGTTCTTTTCCAGAATCAGATTGTGCAGCTTAGCATCCGCATTCTCAATAGCTTCATCCAGCAGATCGGATAGCTTAATGGTGCCGCCAGAACGAGTTTTAAACGGTTTACCATCTTTCCCTAACATCATGCCAAACATATGATGTTCCAGCGTCACACTGTCAGGGATATAGCCAGCTTTACGTACAATGGTCCATGCTTGCATCAAGTGTTGATGCTGGCGTGAGTCGATGTAATAAAGAATGCGCTCAGCACCTAAGGTTTCGTAACGGTATTTAGCACAGGCAATATCGGTTGTGGTATACAGGAAGCCTCCGTCATTTTTCTGGACGATAACCCCCATAGGTTCACCTTCTTTATTCTTGAATTCATCAAGATAAACCACAATTGCACCTTCGCTTTCAACCGCCAGACCTTTGGCTTTCAGGTCTGCCACGATACCTGGCAGCATCGCGTTATAGATACTTTCGCCCATAATGTCACCAACGGTTAAGGTAACATTCAGACGTTGATAAGTAAGGATATTCTGGTGCATGGTCACATCGACCAGTTTACGCCACATGGAACGGCAATACTCATCACCACCTTGCAGCTTCACCACATATTCACGGGCACGTTCAGCGAAAACCGGATCGGAATCGTAATGCTGCTTAGCAGAACGATAGAACGCTTCCAGATCGGATAAAGTCATATTATCCGCGTTCTCATTTTCCATTTTTTCCAGATAAGCAATCAGCATGCCAAACTGAGTTCCCCAATCGCCAACGTGGTTGGCGCGGATAACGTTATGGCCCAGAAATTCCAGCGTACGTACAACCGCATCGCCAATGACAGTAGAACGCAGGTGACCAACGTGCATTTCTTTGGCAACGTTTGGCGCGGAGTAGTCAACCACGATGGTCTGTTTATGGGCAGGGGTGACACTTAATTTATCGTCTTGTAATGCCAGCTCTACCTTGGACGCCAGCCAGTCAGGATCCAGAAAGATGTTAATAAATCCTGGCCCCGCTATTTCGATTTTACTGGCGATGGGGGAGAGATCCAGATGGGTTAATACCTGCTCAGCCAATTGACGAGGAGGAAGACCGAGCTTTTTCGCTACGGCCATAATGCCATTGGCTTGATAATCACCAAACTGTGCTTTGGCAGACTGACGCACTTGCGCTTCACAATCTGCCGGTGCGCCAGCAGCAACGAGTGCCTGGGTAATTTTATCTGATAAAAGAGCCTGTATATTCACCGGATTACCTTATTACGACTGGTTATATAATTCTGCGAAAAACAGCAGCAAGCGATGAGCGCCGTTATAACATTCTAATCGACGCAGGCTTACCACTTTCTAAAGAAAACCGGTGAATAATACCCGATCTTATGGATTACGTCAGCTTTAGTGCAGGGGAAGAGTGCGATATCAAAACGTTTTTTTGACCAGAAGGTATTCTGGTTGTGCAATTGACAGGGATAAATATCAAACGGTCAGAAACTAAACTATTAACGTATCGGGGAGATCAGTTGTTGGTTGTTTTGTACTGTTGCGCGATATCCAGCTCTTTGTTGTCTATTTCGGCATCATCTTTGGAAGAGAACATACATAAGAATATGTTTATAGCAATGGACAGAAATACCATGATCAGGAAAGGAATACATAAGAACAGAGTGTTCATCAAAGAGAGGGAAACACCATTGATATAAACAAGGTAATAGAAGAATTTTACCACTGAGATGAGCGGTAACACACACCAAAAGACAAAGAATATAACATTCAGTGTTTTATTGAGCAGCAGAGTCGTGTTGTTATTTTGATTAGACTTAAGCTCAGAGATCATGCGAACCGGTTTTTTGGAACATTCGGCCAGTTGACTCTCTAACTGACTGACATGACGATACCAGCTCTTATGCCAGTAATTATTATTAACCGTAATTCGATACCAGGCGTGAGAAACTGTAATACCCATAATCGAAATCACCATTTCAATAAAGTAGGTGATTAGCGTCGAGGTACTGAAAAATACAATGCCAAAAAACAATGTGATAATGGCACCCATAGCAAAAAAAAGCATACAGCGCTGCCAGTAAGACTGAGCTTCAGCTTTTTTCAAATTATGCGCGTGCTTGAGCGACATTCTTGTCAAGTGACATAAATCATTGCACACGTGTGCATCCTCGGATTTATGCACCGTATCTTTATTTAAGTGCATGTTCATCTATCATCCATTATAGATATACTCCTTACAACTTACCTGAACAGGCGTCAAGACTCAATGGTCAATACAGAACGCCTGCGTGAATAACACATATCTACAGTTTGGATTTTAACAGTTTTTTACATGCATATTTTACCATTAAATGGGGATTAAATTGTATTGTTTGTTAGGTTTAAGCAACAATATTCTTTAGTGATGTGACTTTAC
The DNA here is from genome assembly GCF_013394855.1 of Limnobaculum xujianqingii. Lineage (NCBI taxonomy): Bacteria > Pseudomonadati > Pseudomonadota > Gammaproteobacteria > Enterobacterales > Budviciaceae > Limnobaculum > Limnobaculum xujianqingii. The sequence goes on from NZ_JABMLK010000002.1 coordinate 1,222,959, forward strand.
CGTGTAATTATATATATATTGCATAATAATTCTGGTAATTGTGTCGCAGAATGCATTAAAGCTAATCTAATGTGTTGCTTTAAAGCAATTATGGTGCTCAAAATAGATTATTTACATGATGAAACAGGCACGATAGGGTGATTTCGTGTCCCACGAACTGACTGATAAGCCTGAATTCAGTGGCATTTCAGGACGATTATTGTACATGCGAAAAATTTGATGTTACCGGGATATGATTGATAAATGAAATGGATCATCTATATCACTAATGATGAGTTTTTATAGCAGGTAAATTTAACCCTGAAATAGAGTTTAAAATATAGTCGATATTGCACATTTGGTATTATTTGATTAATTGAATATTGAAATAGCTAAATACGAGTTTAGTTATAGACGTAAGATAGCAGGGTAGCGTTAGCTGATTGCTTATAAAGCCTGACGGCAGAATTGGTGATACTGATTTTATCTGGTTTATTATGCCGTTATAAACGCTATACTAGTGCAATACCAAGAGTTATCAGGAATGCACTATTTATGAAGTTTTATCATGAGATTACCAGTGACGGGCTTAATACTGATATATGCTATAGCGTAGTTATTCTGGGCACACCATTAAGAGCTTCCCGGCGTATTAGCCATCCTGCAACGCGTATCAAACAGGAACAGGCAAAGAAAGCACTCAGACGCTCTTTGTGTAAAACCAGAAAGTTTATCCGTATTCATCAGCTATCCGAAGAAGCATGGTCTGCTTTTTGTGACAGATAGATTTTATACCCGATAATTATCTGCTAATTGTCGGGTTAGTGTTTCCAGCTGTTCAACAGCCTCTCTGAAGGTATTAAAGGGCTGTTCGGTTAATAAACGAAACCGACGGTAGCGAATTTCTGCTAGCAGATATTTAGAACCTTTTCCATAAATCACAAATCCATCCAGTATGTCGACCTCAAAGCTAATATTGCCATTAAATACAGTGACAATGTGGCCGTTAACTTCCAATCTGTTCATATTGACTCCAATCCATGTCATCACTATTGGTTAAAGCGGTAATTATTAGAAAAAGTTAAATCCGGATGGATAAAGATAATTGATTCAATGTTGAGCAATCATCCTGAGCTAACACGCCTGTGAAAGAAAAAAGAAATGAAGCGTATTTTTATCGATTTAATCAATCTGATAACCATTTAAATAATAATCTATATATATCAGTTAATTAAACTTAATTGATTAATGAGTGGTAAAGGTTATTCTGTTGAAATTACATGCAAAAATAGAAATTTAGACAAGTAACAACTATCATTAACAGGTAGCAACATAAAGGAAAAAGCTGTTCGGCTAATTAACCGAATTAAGGGAGAGTATGAACAGCTAGTCTGACAGGAATGGATTTTTTTTGGAGGTGAATATGGGTTTTATTGCTTGGATTGTATTAGGTTTAATCGTAGGTATTCTGGCTAAATGGATCATGCCTGGTAAAGATGGTGGTGGTTTTATCGTAACCGTTATTCTGGGAATTGTTGGTGCATTAGTTGGTGGATATATCAGTTCCTTCTTCGGCTTCGGTACTGTCGATGGTTTCAATATCGGTAGCCTGGTGATTGCCGTTCTTGGTGCGCTGTTAGTTCTGTTTATCTACCGTAAAATCAAAAGCTAATCAGTTAGTTATTGAATAATTTCAGCCGCTAATTTAGCGGCTGATGTTTTTTATATCTCTGCATTATTTGCCGGTAAACCCCAACTGACAATTATGCTGTAGCCTTAAAGGCATGTAACCGATTCATGGCTTTAGTTATATCTTCTTTGATTAGAATATCGGTACAACGTACGGCTTCATCGATAGCGTCATCTATCATCTTCTGTTCCGAAGCCGGTGGTTTACCCAGAACAAATCCGGTAACTTTATTTTTATCACCCGGATGCCCAATACCAATTCGTAATCGATAAAAGTTAGGGTTATTTCCCAGCTTATTTGCGATATCTTTCAAACCGTTGTGACCACCATTACCACCACCCAATTTTAGTTTAGCAACACCGGGAGGAAGGTCTAGTTCATCATGCGCCACCAGAATTTCGTCGGGGGCAATTCGAAAGAAATTGGCCATAGCCAGCACTGCTTTTCCGCTTAAATTCATAAAAGTGGTAGGAACCAACAGTCTGATATCGTTACCTGCAATATTCAGGCGTGCAGTGTAGCCAAAGAACTTAGCTTCTTCTTTTAACGGTTGGTTATTGCGCTCGGCTAGCAGATCAACGAACCAGGCACCGGCATTGTGGCGAGTTTGAGCATATTCAGCCCCTGGGTTAGCTAAACCAACGATTAATTTAATACTACTCACAGTTAATTCCTACAAAACAATATGATGGTATCGGGAAGATAAATAACAAGCGAGGTAGTTTACCCTTAGTCCTGTGAATTACAAAATTGTCGCCAGATTGCCCGTTTGAAGCGCTGTGCCTATCAACAAAGCGTTGTTATTGCCTTAGCACAAATTGCTAAATTTGCTATCTAATGAATTGTAAGCAAATTGTAAGGATTATTGGCCAAGCTGTGATCGTAGCCACACAAATAATGTATTTGCGTGTCTATACTCATAGTGAAAGTAAGGATAAATCACTTCAGCAAGCTTTTGGTGGAGGGTACTATGAAACGCAGAAACGCAGTTTTACTCGGCAATATCCTAATGGGACTAGGTTTGGTTTCAATGATTGGGGGCGTAGGCCTGACCATCGTTGGCCATCTGAAGGATGTGGTACTTTTACCGGGAGACCTGGCCCATATACCCGTAATGGGAATTTTTGTTGGTGCCTTGGTGTGGTTGGTTGGGGCTCGTATTGGTGGGCGTGACCGGGTTGCAGATCGCTACTGGTGGATAAAACATAGCGATAACGGTGCTCGCAGATGCGGATATCGCCATAAACATCTGTAGGTTAAACCTTTGTGTTAGAAAAGCTAAAGGGTTGAACGGTAGGGTGTTGTAAATATTCATTAACTATCATATAGGCATACACATCATGATGCTTATCAATTGAGAAGCCCGTTATTCAATATTGAATAACGGGCTTTTTTCATTAGACAACTTTTAGCCAATGTGGAGAAATTAATGCTCAAACATGGCAGAAATTGACTCTTCGTTACTGATGCGGCGAATAGCCTCAGCCAGCATGCCGGAAAGCGTTAACGTACGAACTTTATTAATCGCTTTAATTTCAGCAGATAGTGGAATGGTGTCACAAACCACCACTTCATCAATCACGGAGTTTTTGATGTTATCGACGGCATTACCTGAGAAGATCGGGTGAGTCGCGTAAGCAAATACACGTTTAGCGCCACGCTCTTTCAGTGCTTCAGCTGCTTTACACAGGGTGCCACCAGTATCAATCATGTCGTCAACTAAAACGCAATCGCGGCCGTTAACATCACCAATAATATGCATCACCTGAGAAACGTTAGCACGCGGGCGACGTTTATCGATGATAGCCATATCAGTATCGTTAAGTAGTTTAGCGATAGCGCGGGCACGAACTACGCCACCAATGTCTGGAGAAACAACAATCGGACTTTCCAGATTCTGTTGCAGCATGTCTTCCAGCAGGATCGGGCTGCCGAATACGTTATCAACCGGTACATCGAAGAACCCTTGAATCTGTTCAGCATGTAGATCTACGGTTAAAACGCGGTCAACACCAACGCTGGAAAGAAAGTCAGCAACAACTTTAGCAGTGATTGGTACACGGGCAGAACGTACACGACGATCCTGACGGGCATAACCAAAGTAAGGAATTACCGCGGTAATACGACCAGCAGAAGCGCGACGCAGGGCATCAACCATAACGACTAATTCCATTAAATTGTCATTGGTTGGTGCACAGGTGGATTGGATAATAAAAATATCGCCACCGCGTACGTTTTCATTAATTTGAACACTCACTTCACCGTCACTAAAACGGCCTACAGCGGCGTCCCCAAGAGATGTATAAAGACGATTGGCTACACGTTGTGCTAGTTCCGGCGTAGCGTTACCAGCAAAGAGCTTCATGTCAGGCACGAGAAGAACCTCAGGCTTGCATCCAGATAAGATATCATCGCGGGCAGGGATAGAGCTGACCCATTGATGATATACGGAAATAGAGACCACAAAATGCTGTAAACAGGGCTGACTCCAGAATAGCTTTGGTTACAACATTTAAAGTAGTGCTCATTCTTGCCTTGAGAGTACAGCTTGCAACGGTGAGGTATTGACACCTTGCGCAACAAAACCATGTAACCACTCAGGGGCTTGTTTTAACACGTCAACAGCCGCCGCCTGTGTATCGAATTCCGAAAATACACAAGCACCTGTTCCTGTTAGACGTGATGGAGCATATTCTAACAGCCAAGAAATGAGCTGTTCAACCTCGGGGAACCTTTTTCTTGCGATTGGTTCACAATCATTTAAAAAAGGTGAGTCCAAAAGTGTGGTGAGAGTACGTTTTGGCGTATTTCTAACCAGATCCGGATCGTTAAAGATAAAGGGTGTGGGAATATGAACGCCCGGGTGAGCAACTAAATACCATTTCTCTTTTGGTTGGGCGAGTTGTAATTTTTCACCAACGCCTTCAGCAAAAGCAGCATGCCCATAAATAAATACCGGAACATCAGCACCCAGCGTTAATCCAATTTTACACAATTGTTCTGTTGTCAGCCCGCATTTCCACAAGTGGTTGAGGGCGACAAGTACCGTTGCTGCATTAGAGGAACCACCGCCAAGGCCGCCGCCCATAGGTAAAACTTTGTTAATGGAAATATCAGCACCGACATGACAACCACTGAACTGTTGTAACATTCGGGCCGCACGGATAATCAAGTTTTGCTCATCAGGAACACCGCTAATGGGTGTTAATAAGATAATTTTCTCATCTGTACGTAATGCAAAATTAAGTGTGTCACCATAATTAAGAAACTGAAACAGTGTTTGTAAATCGTGATAGCCGTCAGGGCGACGGCCATTAATATACAAAAACAGATTTAGTTTGGCGGGTGAGGGCCAGTCAACCATCATTGCAGCGTCCAGTTGTCCATCTTCAATTTGATTCGTTCTTCGTCGTGGGATATTTCCAGACGGCTCGGCAGGGCTGGCTGAACGTCTTGATTATAAGCCTGATAGTCAACAGTCCAGGTTTGTCCGTTTTGTTCCAGTGTCACTTTATGCAGACGGGCTTCTGGCGTCAGGGTGTAGTTTTTTGCATCGGCTGGCAGGCCAAGCATCCACTTACGCATATTGTTTAGTGGAATAGACATACCGGTCATTTCCTGGATCATTTTCTCTGCATCATCGCTGACATAACGTTGGCCTTGATCGTCAGTTAACTGTACCAGACCTGGCTGGACGTTTAGTTCCATGACGGTATTACCTAATGGATTGGTTAATACTAAACGATACTGGTCAGGATTCTGCTGTTGCCAAAAGAATCGGGCATACACTTTTTGTTCAGACGAAAGATACGCAAAAGCACCACGAGTTTGATATTGAGTGAGCGCAGTCACTTGCTGTTGGTGTTTTTGCCACTCAGGTGAAGAAGGCGAAACCGCCGTACCTTGTTGACCGGTTAACGTACAGGCAGTCAGAAATATGCTGGCTAAAGGGATCAGTTTTAGAAAAGTAGAAGTCCGTGTAAATGTCATGATGTTCTCGCCGGGATCCTGTCGATAACCGATAACGCTAATGACCTTAAGGTAAAACGTCAATCGGATTGTTATTTCGGGTAAAAATTGATGACATAAAGTATATCTGTTTTATGCCGATAAATCCTGCAAACACACTCTCACGATAAGTAGTGACTTTTATTGGTAGTCAGCATCAAGTAGAATATGCCAACGAAATACCGATTCAACTGAGAATCTACAATAACTATAACTATTTCATGACGCTGTTTGCACTTGGAATCAATCATAAAACTGCCCCGGTATCATTGAGGGAAAAGGTTACCTTTTCTCCGGATACATTAGGTGATGCATTGCAAAGCCTGCACCACCAACCTTTGGTGCAGGGCGGTGTCGTGTTGTCTACGTGTAACCGGACCGAGCTGTATTTAAGCGTTGAGCAGGATGAAAATACACTGCAACAACTGATTAAATGGTTATGCCAGTATCATCAGTTATCGCCAGAAGAATTAACTAAAAGTCTGTACTGGCATCAGGATTCTGATGCAGTCAATCACTTAATGCGTGTTGCCAGCGGGTTAGATTCTTTGGTGTTGGGCGAACCTCAAATATTGGGGCAGGTAAAGAAAGCTTTTGCCGAGTCGCAGGAACATCGTAAGTTAAACACGGAGCTTGAGCGCTTATTTCAAAAATCATTCTCTGTCGCGAAACGCGTTCGTACAGAAACCGAAATTGGCTCCAGTGCGGTGTCGGTTGCTTTTGCCGCCTGCACGCTGGCTCGTCAGATTTTCGAATCAATGAGCGACGTGAATGTCCTGCTGGTTGGCGCCGGTGAAACCATTGAGTTGGTGGCTCGTTATTTACGCGAACATCAGGTTAAAAAAATGGTTATCGCCAACCGTACGCGGGAAAGAGCGCAACAGTTGGCGGATGAAGTGCAGGCAGACGTTATCACCTTGCCTGAAATTGATGAACGCTTATATAAAGCAGATATTGTTATCAGTTCAACCGCCAGTCCGTTACCTATTATTGGTAAAGGAATGGTTGAGCGCTCGCTGAAAGCACGTCGTAATCAGCCAATGTTATTTATTGATATTGCCGTACCGCGTGATATCGAACCCGAAGTAGGTAATCTGTCAAACGTCTATCTCTATACCGTTGACGATTTGCATGCGATTATTGAGCATAATTTATCACAGCGTAAAGCGGCCGCCGTTCAGGCTGAAGATATCGTTCAGCAGGAAAGCGCCAACTTTATGGCATGGATGCGCTCACAGTCTGCGGTCTCTTCTATTCGGGATTACCGTTCAATGGCGGATGGTATTCGGGAAGAATTAGTGGAAAAAGCCTTATCCTCCATTGAACAGGGGGCTGATGTTGAAAGCACCATTAACGAACTGGCCCATAAACTTACCAACCGTCTTATTCACGCACCAACCAAATCTCTCCAGAAAGCGGCAAGCAGCGGCGATCTGGAACAATTAAATGTATTACGTGACAGCCTCGGGCTCGATCAGTATTAGTTTTCTTTTATTTTATTCACAAGGTGTTTAGCCACGCATGAAACCTTCTATTGTTGCTAAATTAGAAGCATTACAAGAGCGTCACGAAGAAGTACAGGCTCATCTGGGCGATGCGTCTGTGATTGCCGATCAGGATAGATTCCGTGCGCTTTCGCGGGAATATGCACAACTGGAAGATGTCACCAATTGTTTTCGTCAGTGGCAGAAAGTGCAAGAGGATCTGGTTGCAGCCGAAATGATGCTGGCCGACCCTGAAATGCGTGAAATGGCTCAGGAAGAGATCGATGAGGCCAAACAGCAAATTGAAACGCTGGAGCAACAGCTTCAGGTATTGTTGCTGCCAAAAGATCCGGATGATGAGCGCAACTGTTATCTTGAAGTCCGGGCAGGAACCGGTGGTGATGAAGCAGCAATTTTTGCTGGCGATCTGTTCCGTATGTATAGCCGTTATGCGGAATCTCGTCGTTGGCGCGTTGAGATTATGAGTGCTAATGACGGTGAGCACGGTGGTTATAAAGAGATCATTGCTAAAGTGACCGGTGACGGTGTGTATGGTCAGCTTAAGTTTGAGTCTGGTGGCCATCGGGTACAGCGCGTACCAGAAACTGAATCTCAAGGGCGTATCCATACCTCTGCCTGTACCGTTGCGGTTATGCCCGAAATTCCAGAGGCAGAGCTGCCGGATATTAACCCGACGGATCTGAAAATTGACACTTTCCGCTCTTCCGGTGCGGGTGGTCAGCACGTTAACACCACCGACTCTGCTATCCGGATAACTCACTTACCAACCGGTATTGTGGTGGAGTGTCAGGATGAACGTTCCCAACACAAAAACAAAGCTAAAGCGCTCTCGGTATTAGGTGCACGTATTCGTGCTGCTGAAATGCAAAAACGTCAGTCTGAAGAGGCATCAACGCGCCGTAACCTATTGGGTACCGGTGACCGTTCTGACCGTAATCGTACCTATAACTTCCCTCAGGGACGGGTAACTGACCATCGTATCAACCTGACAGTTTATCGTTTAGATGAAGTGATGGAAGGGAAGCTGGATATGCTAATTCAACCTATTGTTCAGGAATATCAGGCTGACCAACTGGCAGCGTTATCTGAGCAGGATGCATAATTTGACACCATGACATTTAATCAATGGTTAGAACAAGCCATCGTCAGATTGACTGGCGGTGACAGTCCTAAGCGGGATGCTGAAATCCTGCTGGGGCATGTAACAGGAAAAACGCGTACATTTCTGATGGCGTTTAGCGAAACAGAGCTGGATGCTCAACAGGAATCTCGTCTTAACGAACTGTTGTGCCGAAGGCTACAGGGAGAACCTATTGCCTATCTGGTTGGTTCCCGTGAGTTTTGGTCGCTATTATTGAAGGTTTCACCGGTAACATTAATTCCCCGCCCGGATACCGAGAAGTTAGTCGAGTTAGCATTAGAGCGATTACCTACCATTGACTGCGATATTCTGGATTTAGGCACCGGAACCGGTGCTATTGCGCTGGCGTTAGGTCATGAGCGTCCTGACAGTTCAGTGACGGGTATTGATTATCAGGCGGAAGCGGTCTCACTGGCGCAAGATAATGCAGATAATCTGAACATTAACAACGTCCATTTTGTGCAAGGTGACTGGTTTGGGCCGCTGAATGACGCCTATTTTGATATGATCGTTAGCAATCCTCCCTACATTGATGAAAGCGATCCGCATTTGAGCCAGGGCGATGTACGTTATGAACCAAACAGCGCATTAATTGCCGCACAACAGGGTTTTGCCGATTTAGACCATATTATTGAACAAGCACCGGAATATCTTAAACCTGGCGGTTGGCTATTGTTGGAACACGGCTGGACGCAGGGGGAGCAGGTACGAGCTTTGTTTAAACAGCGGGGTTTTGAATTGATTGCTACCCATCAGGATTATGGCGGCAATGAGCGAGTCACTCTGGGACGTTGGTTTAAACATTAAACTTGAATTATCACCGATCGGACACCAAATAAACAGGAACAGCTTTATATGTACATATGGGTAAAACATTTACATGTTCTCACCGCAGTAATCAGTATTGTGCTGTTTATTTTGCGTTTTTACTGGAAGTGGCGTAGCTCTGCCATTATGCAGCAACGCTGGGTTAAGATTGCACCTCATCTGAATGACACTATTCTATTCGGCACTGGTGTAGTGTTAATCTTTATTACCCACTTTTATCCATTCTCTGTTCAGGGAACCTGGTTAACTGAGAAGCTGATAGCCGTGGTGATTTATATCGTTTTGGGATATATCGCTTTGGGAAAACGGGATCGGAGTCAGATGGTGAAATCAGTAGCCTTTATGGCTGCAATACTCTGCCTGTATCTGATAGTTACATTAGCAACAAATAAAATGCCGTTATTTATGGGGTATGCATGAAGCGCGGAAGCATAACTGATTTTGAGTTTAACAATCATCCATTAAGCGAAGGTATTTACCTGATTACACGTTTAATTCGTGATGATTTTCCAGAAGATCAGGTTCGTTATGAGTTAGACCAGTTAGCCGGGAAGGCCAGAGAGCTTATTTCCAAAGATCTGGATGCAGATCTACAGCTCGAACAGTTACTGGAGTTGTTCTACCATACCTGGGGATTTGGTGGTGCAGGTGGCGTCTACAATTTGTCAGATACTTTATGGTTAGATAAAGTGTTAAAAACCCATCAGGGAGCACCTTCGTCATTAGGTTTGATATTGATGTATATTGCTAATCGACTGGATATACCTCTTTATCCGGTGATTTTCCCAACCCAGTTATTGATTAAAGCAGAGTGGTTGGATGGTGACAGTTGGGTAATTAACCCACTGAACGGTGAGACACTAACCAGCCATATTCTGGATGTCTGGCTAAAAGGGCATTTGGGTATCAGCGCAAGGTTGAGTAATGATGACCTGAGTGATGCAGAAAACAGTCAAATCATTATACGTTTATTGGGTTCTCTGAAAGGTGCATTAATGCAAGAGAACAAACCGGAATTAGCCTTGAGAGCCAGCGAGTTGGCCCTGAGTTTTGATCCGGAAGATCCTTATGAGATTCGCGATCGTGGTTTGATATATGCACAACTGGAGTGCAACCACATTGCAGCAAAAGATTTAAACTATTTTGTAGAGCAGTGCCCGGAAGATCCGGTGACTGAGATTATAAAATTACAGTTGAATAATATTGAACAAAACACCGTTACGCTTCATTAAGATGTAGTCAATAGCGGTAGTTAAATCTGTTAATCAAAGAGATTAAGGAAAAGACAGCATGAGTCAGAAAGTAGTTAAAATTGGTGACATTCCGGTAGCTAACGACCTGCCATTTGTCCTGTTTGGCGGTATGAACGTGCTGGAGTCACGGGATCTGGCGATGCGTATTTGTGAGCATTACGTTACCGTTACGCAAAAGTTAGGTATTCCTTATGTCTTTAAAGCCTCTTTTGATAAAGCTAACCGTTCTTCTATTCACTCTTATCGTGGCCCGGGCCTGGAAGAGGGAATGAAAATTTTTCAGGAACTGAAACAGGCGTTTGGTGTAAAAATTATTACCGATGTACACGAAAGTTGGCAGGCTCAACCGGTAGCTGATGTGGTGGACGTAATCCAGTTACCAGCATTCCTTGCTCGTCAGACCGATTTGGTGGAAGCCATGGCGCGTACCGGTGCGGTTATTAACGTTAAAAAGCCACAGTTTGTCAGCCCTGGTCAGATGGGAAATATCGTCGATAAATTTAAAGAAGGCGGTAACGATCAGATTATTCTCTGCGATCGTGGTAGTAACTTTGGTTATGACAATCTGGTTGTGGATATGTTGGGCTTTAACGTGATGAAGCAGGCAACAGGTGGTCATCCAGTGATTTTTGACGTAACACACGCCTTACAGTGTCGCGATCCATTTGGTGCTGCATCTGGTGGTCGTCGTGCTCAGGTTGCTGAACTGGCTCGTTCCGGTATGGCAGTTGGTATTGCTGGTCTGTTTATTGAAGCTCACCCGGATCCTGTACATGCTAAGTGTGATGGTCCTTCCGCGCTGCCTTTGGATAAGCTGGAGCCGTTCCTGACCCAGATGAAAGCCATTGATGAACTGGTTAAGAGCTTCCCGGAACTGGATACCAGTAAATAATATTCTGGTGATAGCTAACAGATAAGGAGAGCCATGGCTCTCCTTATTTTTTAAATATAAAATACAGTGCCTGTATTAATTTTCTAACACATATTAATCCTGATAACAGGGATTATTTATTTTTCCGTGTACTAAGATTGAGTTATATTTTTATTAAGCTGAGTTAAGAATCCATCAGTAAGTGCTACTAATTGTTTCAATGGCTTGATAACAGGTATTTGCGTGTTATTATCCCCAAATTCTCAAAGGGTTGAGGATAATTAATTGCTTTCCAGGGAGATAGCATATGTTTAAGAAAATCTGTTTAATTGTTCCTTTAATTATTTCTCCGGCCGTCTTTGCTGCGGAATCTAACGCGGGTAAAGATTACTGTGCGATAAAAGAGGAGAAAATTAATCAGCAGATCGAATATGCAAAAAAATATAATAATCCGAATCGTTTAGCCGGGTTAGAACGCGCATTAAGTAATGTAAAAGCTCACTGTAGCAATAAAGGCTATATTGCCGATGCAGAGAGTAAGATTGCAGATAAAGAGCGTAAAGTTGAAGAACGTCGTCAGGAACTGGCTGAAGCTAAAGCTTCCGGTAAGTCTGACAAAGTGAGTAAAAAACAGAAAAAGCTTCAGGAAGCTGAGGCCGAACTGGATGAAGCAATCAATTCGCTGTAGTTAATACATTCTATCAGTGGAAATGTAAGCCCCGTTTAAAACGGGGCTTTATAATAATTATTTACCAAGACTTCCTGATTAATCAGGAATTCCAGACCCTGCCATCAACGCCTCTTCCATCGAGGCATAGAACGCCAGTTTACCGGCAATCGGCTTAATACCTGCCCGCGCCAGTGTCTTTAATGGTTGATATTGAATATCACAGTTAATCAGTTCGGTACCTTCCGGTAAAACATCGATAAACCGTTGGAATGCACTCAGGCCACCGGCGTCCAGTACTGGTACGGCATCCCATTGCAGGATAATCACCCGTTGGTTTTCAATACGCTGTGTTAACTCATTAAAGATTCTTTCTGCTGCGGCAAAGAACAGAGGGCCGCTAACCCGCATCACCAGCCGATCGGGGGTTGACTCCGAGGTCATTTCCGATAGGCGCGTCATACGCGCAATTCGGCGCATAAATAGTAATGAGGCCAGCACAATACCAACAGTGATGGCAATGACCATATCGAATAGCACCGTGAGGCTCATACAAAGAAGCATCACGATAATGTCGTCTTTTGGTGCACGGCGTAAAATATCGATAACTTTATGCGCTTCGCTCATATTCCATGCCACTAATAACAACAGGGATGACATGGCTGCCAGAGGCAAATAGGAAAGTGCAGGCGCTAAAACCAGTAACGCCATAATCACTAATATTGAGTGGACAATAGCAGAAACAGGGGAACTGGCCCCCGCACGCACGTTAGCGGCGGAGCGGGCAATTGCGGCGGTGGCAGTTATTCCACCAAAGAATGGCGCCGTCAGATTTCCCAGTCCCTGACCAATCAATTCACCATTAGAATGATGTTTTTTACCGGTCATTCCATCCAATACCACGGCACAGAGTAGTGATTCAATCGCTCCTAACATAGCCATTGAAAAAGCTGCAGGTAGTAAAGCAGAAATGGTATCCCAACTGAGCTCAAAGGTTTTACCACTGATATCCGGAATATTCCAGGGCAGTACAAACTGAGGAAGAATAGGTGGAATGCCCTGGCCGCTGCTGCCATCAGGCATCAGATAATGAAACTTAGAGCCTATGGTGGCAACCGAATAACCAAACCAGGACAGCAGGGCCATAACGGCGGTTCCTGCCAGCAACGCAGGTAAGTGACCAGGGATGCGTAATTTTAAACGAGGCCATAATATCAGCACGGCTAAGGTTACGCTGGCAATCAAGGTATCCGCCCAACTGATGGTCGGCATAGCAGAAGCCAATGCGACGACTTTATCAATGTAGTGTTCCGGTACATCCAGCGTCAGACCAAAGAAATCTTTAATCTGCATGGTAGCAATAGTAATACCGATACCAGAGGTGAAGCCTAAGGTAACTGAGATCGGAATATATTCAATCAGACGACCAAAACGAGCCAGCCCCATAATTACCAAAAACACTCCGGACATCAGAGTGGCAATTAATAAGCCAGATAGGCCAAACTGTTGGGATACCGGATAAAGAATCACCACAAAGGCAGCGGTTGGCCCTGAAACGCTGTAGCGCGAGCCTCCGGTAACGGCAATGACTATACCGGCAATGGCTGAAGTATACAGGCCATATTGTGGTGGTACTCCACTGGCGATTGCCAATGCCATTGCCAGTGGGATTGCAATAATCCCTACGGTAATACCGGCAATAATGTCTTTAAGGAAACGTTGAAGTGTATAGGATTCGCGCCAACAGGCATCAATCAGTGCACTGAACGGTCTGACACCGTTAATTCCATGCGTTTTCATCGTGGGATAACCTGACCCTAAAATAGAGCTAAAAAAATGGCGGGCTGTAGTAACCCGTCGCAAATTTATCTGATAACCATACTCCCTTTGTAAAATTATTGCATGGGGTATATCAATGAATCTGACTATTTCATTGTGAAGTAAAAATAATCGGTGTATTAACCGGTAAAAGATAATTAATGCTTTGTTTGCTAAGGGTAAATCAGCTGTTAAAAATCAAGATTAAATCAATCTGTGCGTTTAACCTGAAACGATCGTTATCAAACCGGGCTAACTATTTAATTAATTTAAATAAATATGAAAAATGCATACGAAAAAAGGGAGGGTGAAACGGGGAGTGCTTAAGACCTGCTTTATCTGGTTATAGCTATTAGCTCGCTATTATCCATCAGACCGGTTAAAAAACATATTGTGATATCAATAGGTTTAAACAGGAGAGAGTAAGGAGGGGAATAACGTGCAAACAGAGCTTCTGAATTCAGAAAGTATCTGAAAGCACGTTAACAATAGCAGAACTTATTTAATCTCTGCCGCAGTAGTCTCATCAGTGGTTGACCAAATGCGGTAACGAACCTGAATATCCTGTGGCGCATAAATCACAATAGGCAGTTTACTGTTATAGCGTTGCAGGAAGTCGCCGTGGGGAATCGTTACCAGCGCTTTGTGTTTCTTACCATCCGGACAAGCCATCATGGTTGAAACCGGGCCGCTTACATCACTTAAAACGAAATAGTTATATCCCCATCCTTCAAGAGTTTTGTTTTCTAACTTGCCACCGAGCATTTGACGGTTACAGTCGACTTCCATCTCTTTTCCCATCACCAGTTCAACTTTCAGGTTATTTTCATTCTCTACTGCAGGTAGAAAAATGGCGTGGCGAACCTGACCTTTTTGTGCTTCAGGATAAGGGGCGATCTCTTTTAGTTCCGGAGATTTAGAGGCTGGAGCAATCTCTTTTGACACAGATGTTTCTTCTTTAGGTGCTGAACCAATACGGTTTTGGCTTGGTGTTTCAGCTAATACATGAGTAGAGATACCAATTAAAGCGGCCATCAGAGTGAGCTTAATCTTCATTCGCTATTTTCCTTCTTTAAATAAACTAATTATAAGCATTATATGCTGATAGTGTTAATGCTTCTACTACAATCGTCGAATTCATACTTCAGCTTATTATCCATGCCATAAACCCCATAGCTAAATGGAAAGCAATCAAAGCCAGTGAGTGAATAATGCTAACAATCACTTTAATTGATTATTTTATTTTGAAATCAATCACAGAACTCACTATTGGTAAGGGTTTGACCAATCAGTAGTGATATTTGTCACAATTTTAACGCCATTGGAAGCATATAAACGTTCAGTAGTTGATTGAATGGAGGTGGTATTGAGCGCCTCCCAAATAGCGAAACGGGGCGTATATATGACTTTTGATGTGCAAAAAAATTTACTCAATTTATTGGCGCTGGATGGGATATCTGGCCACGAGCATAAAATAGCGGCTGTTATGCAGCAGCAGTTTAGTCAGAGCGCTCATCAGGTATGGCAGGATCGACTGGGTAACATCGTTGCTCAATACGGTAGTCGATCGCCTGATGCTTTTCGGCTGATGATTTTCGCCCATATGGATGAAGTGGGCTTCATGGTGCGCAAAATTGAAGAGAATGGTTTTTTGCGTTTTGAGCGAGTAGGTGGCCCAGCGCAGATTACCATGTCAGGATCCACTGTCAGACTGGATGGTGAACACGGCCCGGTGCACGGTTGTATTGGCATTAAATCTTATCATTTCAGTAAAGGCGATGAACGTACTCAACCTCCGGGGATTGAACATCTGTGGATTGATATAGGTGCAGCAGATAAGCAGGATGCTGCCCGGATGGGAATCAAAGTAGGAACGCCGGTATGTTTATATAACCCACCGCAACTTTTAGCCAATGATCTGGTTTGCAGTAAAGCGCTGGACGACCGGCTGGGATGTACCGCATTGCTGGGCGTTGCCGCAGCAGTAGAACAGCTGGAGCTGGATATTGCGCTTTATCTGGTGGCTTCGGTACAAGAGGAATTCAATATTCGGGGGATTTTGCCGGTATTACGTCGGGTTAATCCGGATATGGCAATAGGTATTGATATTACCCCATCTTGCGATACCCCCGATTTATCAGATTATTCCGATGTGGTTATCAATAAAGGCCCGGGTATTACCTGTCTGAATTATCACGGACGGGGAACGCTGGCCGGTCTTATTACGCCACCTAAACTGATTGCTTTTCTGGAAAAAGCGGCGGCCGAACATCAGATTCCGGTACAAAGAGAAGTGGCTCCGGGCGTGATTACTGAAACTGGTTATATCCAAATGGAGCAAGACGGTATTCCTTACGCAAGCCTGTCTATTCCTTGTCGCTATACCCATTCCCCCAGCGAAGTGGCCAGCATCCGCGATCTGAGTGATTGCATTCGATTATTAACCGCCATAGCCCAAATTGAGGGGCAACAGTTCCCTGTTGCTGCCAGATAAGCGTTGGCACATAACAACTCTCTTATGATGAGGTACAACAAGATGAAGAAGATATTGGTAGCCTGTGGAACAGGCATGTCCACCTCAACCATGATTGCGCAGCGATTGCAGGAATATTTAACTGCGCAAGGGATCCCGGTGAGCACATCTCAATGTTGTCTGAATGAGATCCCTTATAACTGCAGTGGAATGGATTTGATCGTGACGTCCATGAAAGTGGATAAGGATTACGGCATTCCCACGCTGAACGGTGCACCGTTATTAATCGGCATTAATGATGATGTGCTTAAAGAAAAAATCAAAGCACTGCTAAGCCAATAGGGCGGGAGGCGTTATGTTTGATTACATTTTGTCTCTTGGAGGAACCGTTTTTGTACCCATGGTGATGATTCTGATTGGTTTGATTTTCAGAATTCCAGTTCTGCAAGCGGTAAAAGCGGGGGGTAACGGTAGGTATTGGTTTCGTTGGTATGGGGTTAGTCATTGTTATGGCAATAGATAGCCTCAGCCCACCGATAAAAATCATGATTGAACGCTTTGGTCTGAACCTGCATATATTGGATGTTGGTGCAGGGCCAGCCTCCGGCGTTGGTTATGCCACCGCCATTGGCGCCATTATTATTCCGGTGATTTTCTTACTCAATATCGGCATGTTGGTGACCCGGTTAACTAAAACCATGAACGTCGATATTTATAACTACTGGCACTATGCTATTACCGGTTCGGTTGTTCAACTGATGACGGGAAATATGATTTATGGTGTGCTGGCTGCGATATGCCATGCGGCACTTTCCCTGAAAATTGCCGATCTGACGGCGAAACGAGTACAAAGCATTGTTGGGCTGGAAGGGATTTCTATTCCACAAGGGTATGGTTCCAGTTCAGTGCCGTTATTTATCCTGTTAGATAAACTTTATAGCTATGTTCCGTTCCTTAAGGGACGAAATATTGATGCGACCGAAATTCAGAAACGCTTCGGCATGGTTGGCGATCCGGTGATTATCGGTGTAGTGCTGGGGCTGATTTTTGGTTTATCCGCAGGAGAAAACTTTAAAGGCACCATGACACTGATGATCACTGTCGCGGCAATTATGGTGCTATTTCCTCGAATGATCCGCCTGATTGTGGAAGGTTTAATGCCTATTTCAGACGGTGCGCGTAAATTCTTCCAAAAATATCTTCACGGTCGGGAAGTTTATATTGGCCTGGACACCGCAGTGACGCTGGGGCATCCAACCACCATTGCTGTCGGACTGTTGCTGATTCCGATTATGTTATTAATTGCCAGCGTATTACCCGGTAATCAGGTATTACCGCTGGCGGATCTTCCCGTCGCACCATTTTTCATTTGTATGGCAACAGTGATTCATCGTGGTGACCTGATTCGCACCTTAATTAGCGGTGTGATTGTCATGATGACCGTATTACTTATTGCCACTCAGTTCGCCCCTTATTTTACCGAAATGGCCCGCAATGGTGGATTTAGCTTTGCTGCCGACGGTGCGCAAATCAGTGCGTTATCCGTAGGGAATATGTTTGGCTGGTCGATTGTTGAGTTAATGGCAATGGGCATTATTGGTGTGGTGATTGCAGTGGGTTCGGTATGTGCAATTGTGCTGTGGTTACGCACCAAAGAGCTATCGGCATAAAAGATTATTAACCATTTTTATAATGTCTAAATTGAACAGGAGTAACAGAAATGAGTTGGCTTAAGTCAGTTATTGGCACAGAAAAAGCGGTGATAGCCATGTGTCATTTTCGAGCATTGCCGGGAGATCCTGGTTTTGATAACAGCAAAGGGATGAGCTGGGTGATTGATCGGGCATATGATGATTTGACCGCTTTACAAAACGGCGGAGTGGATGCAGTGATGTTTTCCAATGAGTTTAGTATGCCTTACTTAACCAAAGTGAAACCAGAAACCTCAGCGGCAATGGCTCGCATTATTGGTCAACTGATGGCAGAAATTCGGGTTCCATATGGGGTAAACGTACTCTGGGATCCGGTGGCCTCTTTTGATTTGGCGATGGCGGTAGACGCACAGTTTATTCGGGAAATTTTTACCGGTGCTTATGCCAGTGATTTTGGTGTCTGGAATACTAATGTTGGAGAAACTATCCGGCACCAGCAACGAATTGGCGCAGGAAAAGTGAAGACCTTGTTTAATATTGTGCCGGAAGCCGCAGTCTATTTAGGCAATCGGGATATTCAGTCTATTGCTAAATCAACGGTATTTAACAATCGTCCGGATGCACTCTGTGTTTCAGGTTTGACCGCCGGAAGTAAAACTGACTCAGCCACGCTGAAGTTAGTTAAAGATACTGTACCTGGCACGGTGGTGTTGGCAAATACTGGGGTTTGTCTGGAAAACGTGGAAGAACAGTTATCCATTGCTGATGGTTGCGTCACTGCCACACACTTCAAGAAAGACGGCATCTTTGAAAACTTTGTCGATGGGGATCGTGTAGCGCGATTTATGGATAAGGTTCGTAGTATTCGCCAATAAAAAGGGATAAGCAAAGTGCTTACCCCCGGAAGTTAGCCATTGAACAGGCTATTCCCCCGAAGTCTTCGCCAAAAGTACCTTCGGGGGAATATTACAATAACCTAATGGTTAAAGGAGTCAACGATGTTGATTGAGGATTGTAAAGCCGCGCAGGCTTTACGCCATGCTGAATCATGGGCTGAAGCCGTGGCGCTGGCAGCCAACCCTTTGATTGAGCTTGGCTATGCAAAAACAGAGTATATACAGGGCATTATTGATAATACGCGGGAGTATGGACCCTACTATTTGATTGCACCGGGAATTGCCTTACCTCATGCGCGGCCACAGCAAGGGGCTATCCGTAACGGCGTGGCATTTACCACCTTGTCGCAACCTGTGAGTTTTGGTCATGACGAATGCGACCCCATCTGGCTGCTTATTTGCGTAAGCGCAACCGATGCTGAACAGCACATCAAGACTATTCAGGCCATTGCTTCTCTGTTGGATAATTCAGTACTGATAACACAAATTCAGCAGGCCAGAAATGATAATGAACTTTATCGATTATTAGCTTCGGCAACCGTGGATATCTGACTATGTTAACCACCATTCATCCTTCACTGGCCTCTGCCTGTCAGCTTGAGTTAGGGAAAACTCTCGATCAGTTGAATGAAGCAACTATAGGTTCGATACATTTGGATATTGAAGACAGCAGCTTTATTCGGAATATCACCTTTGGTTTAAAAACCGTTACTCAGGTTTCGGGGGCTACACATCACCCTTTGTCGTTTCATCTAATGGTCGGCGATCCTTTCCCGTGGATTGAGTGGCTGAAACCACTTAATCCTGCCTGGATATTTGTTCATGTTGAAACACTGGCGAATCCAGCCGAAATTCTGACCTTAATCAAAGGTATCGGGAGCAAAGCCGGGCTGGCGTTCAATCCCGCAACGCCACTGGCACCTTACTCTTATCTGGCTTCACTGGCAGATAGCCTAATGATTATGACCAGTGAACCTGATGGTATGGGGCAGCGTTTTAATCCGCTGCTGATTGATAAAGTTGCGCAGGCTACATCACTGTTTAAAGACATAGAAATTTGGGCCGATGGTGGTATTACGCTCGCAACAGCTAACAAACTGCATGCTGCCGGAGCACGACATCTGGTGCTGGGACGAGCGCTATTTGATTCAGAAGATTATGTAGCAAACGTCAATACTTTTCGGGAGGTTGGGGATGAGCGATAAACGTTCCGATCGAATGCGTAATATTTTGCACTATCTGTGGCAACATAAAAAGATAGAGACGCGTCAGGCAGTTGAACTGTTTGGTTATGCTGAAGCGTCTGTCAGACGAGATTTTCAGATTATTGTGGATGGCTATCCGGGAATGGTCCGTTGCCATGGTGGTATCGTTTTTGATAAAACCACCGTCGATCAAGAGTACATTTTTGACGTCAAGCAGAGTATTCAACGAGTGGCTAAACAGGATATTGCTCAGTTTGCCCGTAACATGATAAAGCCGGATGACTGCATTCTGTTGGATTCCGGATCAACCTGTCTGGAGCTGGCTAAGCGGCTGTCGGACATCTCTGCTAAAGTGATTACCACTGATGTAAAAATAGCCAATCAGTTGGGATGTTATAACCAACTGGAAAGCTATATCGTTGGCGGTATGATTCGCTCCGGGTATTTTTCTGTAGGTGAAAGCTTAGCCGTTGATATGTTGAAGTTATTTTCAGCGGATAAAACCTTTATGTCTTGTGATGCATTATCTCTGGAGAGTGGGATAACCAATTCCACCGTTTTTGAGGTTGGGGTAAAAAAAATGCTGATCCAGCGGGCCCGACAGGTGGTATTACTGGCGGATCACAGTAAATTTGATCAGATAAAACCTCACAGTGTGGCGACGTTGCTCTCTATGACCTGTATTATTACCGATGCATTACTGCCAGAGGAGACGTTTCAACGTTACCGGCAGGCAGGAATTAATATCATCAGAGCGGGAGAAAGAGGGTATGACGACGGCTATTATCTTTGATATGGATGGTGTACTGGTGGATTCCGAGCCTGTCTGGGTCAAAGTGGAAAAAGAGATTTATTTGCAGTGTTATGGTGTTCATTTAGGCGACGAAGATTTTAAAGATAGCGCCGGTATTCGTATCGATAAACAGCTGACAGAATACCATCATCGTTATTCACTCCCGTTGGAAGAGGTTTCACACCGCGCAGAAGAAATCGTTACTGAAGTTGGCCGTCGAATACAGACTAATCCTCAACCGATGCCAGGAGTAGTTGAATTGCTGGAAACTATTCAACAACATGGTTTGCCAATGGTTGTTGCGTCTTCTTCACCACAAAAGCAAATTGCCCGCGTATTAGATGCCTTAAATATCAGCCATTACTTTTCTCATCAAATATCTGCTGAAGGCATGATCAACGGTAAGCCTCATCCGGTTGTCTTTTTGCAGGCGGCAGATATACTCAGCGTCAATCCGGAAGACTGTATCGTGATTGAAGACGCGGTAAACGGTATGGTAGCGGCGAAAGCAGCGCAAATGAAAGTGATTGTTATGCCAGCACCAGAGGCGCGTCAGGATAAGCGATTTGGATTAGCCGATGTACAAGTTAATACGCTAAGCGAAGTTTGGCAGGCAATACAGCAGTTAAAATAGATACCGCCCCGGCTCTCATTGAAAAGAGCATCCAGAATGGCAGTGTGGTAATCAAACCTCGTTGCCATATTTATCCTGTTTTATAATTTCCTATCCAATTAGATAAATTAATTCGCAATGGTTTTTTGCGAATATATCCTCATAAAATTAATTTAAAAAATAATATTGATATGATTCAATAGATTAAATTTATTCTCTCATCTTTTTTAAAAGTTGGCACGCTTATCGCTATATATCTGGCATGAAGGGCAGCAACGTTAGAACAGATAATCAAAGATAGATAGATTGTGATAACAAAGAAGATTGCGTTCTGCTCACCAGATTAAATTTGTCTCAAAGGAGAATGAGAATGGCGAATATCCAACTATTTAAATCATTAACCGGTCGTAGTTTACCAAAAGCTAAGGATCTGAATGAAGCAGGTGGAACCGCATACCGTTTTAGTGCAGAACATGCATTGGCGCAATACGCCGCAACAGGCTGTTTAAATGGTACTTATTATGCTTCGGCAGAAATGCAGTTAGATACCGTTATGTCGTTGTGTGCTCAGGTCGACCCATTAATGCTGGCAAAAATAGCCGTGTACTCCCGTCAATATGGTTATATGAAAGATATGCCGGCATTGTTGTTAGCCATACTGTCAGTTAAGGGAAAAGAGTATTTACCGATGGCATTTCCACGAGTAGTGGATAACGGCAAAATGTTGCGTAACTTTGTACAAATATTACGCAGTGACACAGTGGGACGTAAATCCTTAGGTACACGTCCTAAAAAATTAGTGCAGGATTGGTTAAATAATGCCAGTGAGAAAGCATTGTTATCAGCGGCGGTAGGTAATAACCCTTCGTTGGCTGATGTTGTAAAAATGGTACACCCAAAACCACAAGAAAGCTGGAGAGAAGCCTTCTTTGCCTGGTTAATTGGTAAACCCTATGATGAAAAGGCATTACCGCCAATTACTCGCGCGTTTGAACAGTATAAACGTCAGGGTAACTGCGATGAAGGTGGATTACCGGCCGTGCCGTTTCAGATGTTAACGTCATTAAATTTAACCTCGGCAGACTGGGCAGAAATTGCAAAGCAGGGTAGCTGGCAGATGGTACGAATGAATCTGAACACCTTTGCTCGTCACGGCGTGTTTGAATTACCGGGCATGGCAAAAGTGATTGCTGATAAGTTGGGTGACAGAAAGAACATTATGCAGGCAAAAGTGTTCCCTTATCAGCTAATGACGGCATATCAGTCAGCCAGTAAAGATATTCCGCTAGTTGTGCGTGAAGCATTACAGGATGCGTTGGAAATTGCATTAGAAAACGTATTGCCGGTAGCAGGAAAAATGGTGGTGTGTCCGGATGTATCGGGTTCAATGCACTCTCCGGCAACTGGTTACCGCCCGGGGGCAACAACGGTAACTCGCTGTGTTGATATTGCAGCATTGATTGCGGCCACTTATCTGCGTAAACAGCGCGATACGTTAATCGTACCTTTTGAGTATCAAGTGGTAGAAAGTAATCGGATTGTGTTGAACCCAAGGGATACGGTGTTGACTAATGCGACCAAACTGGCGGCCGCTTGCGGTGGTGGAACAGATTGTAGCGCACCGCTGAAATGGTTAAATGCCAAAGGTATTCGTGCTGATGTCGTACTGCTGGTTTCGGATAACGAATCCTGGGGAAGTATTAATCGTCAGGGAAGTGGCGCAACTGAGACTATGCGCCAATGGGAGATGTTTAAACGTTTTAATCCGTCGGCCAGACTAATTTGTCTGGATATCCAACCCTATGCCACGACACAGGCCTGGGAACGAGAAGACATTCTGAATATTGGTGGTTTTTCCGACACGGTATTTCAGATGATTAGCGCATTTTCTCAGGGACAAATGCAATCTGAACATTGGTTAGGTGAAATTGATAAAGTGACATTGTCACAGTAACTGAGCATCGTGGCATAACAGCTAAAAGCGGGTAATAAGAGATTTGTCTTCCCGATCATCATAATGTTATGCCACTCCTGATAAAGGAGGAATGCCGATGGAACTACATCACTACGAATGAGGAGGTCACGGGTTCGAATCCCGTCGGTTCCGTCACAATGGAACCGTAGCTCAGAGGCAGAGCACCGGATGCTTGCATCCACTACGTTTCATCACTTTTGTCCTCCGCTTTTTCAGGGCCAGAGTCAGATTAAATAGTTAAAGTAATGGTTAGAACAATTGCAGAACAACGTAAACAGGTAACAAATGCTCGTAGAGATTACATGGTTTAGCCGGTTCGAACCCGGCCTCCGTAAGGAGATATCTCTGCATCACTGGTTGTTATCGGTTTGCTTACGAATAAGCGGTAAATGCGCGCGAAACTACAGTGTTCCCGGTTCGAGTCCGGGTTACTGAGTAATCAGCAATAGCTCAAATTGGTAGAGCGAGTGTTTCGTACAATACTTGTTACCGCAGCTAAATACAGGGCGAATGCCAGTGGAACTACATCCTAATGCAAAGGTCGCGGGTTCAACTCCCGCCGGAATCTAACCAGGTTCCGTAGCTCAGTTGGATAGAGCATTGTGAATGTTTCACCAAAACTTGTCGCCCGACCTTATCAATACCGTTTGTTGAAATGACAAGACAAACGACGAAATGGAAGAGAATAAAGGATAAATAATGAAACCCTCAATTCAGGTAATGAACGTTGAGAATGGCCGTCCGGTAAAAATGTGGACTCAGGGAGTTCCGGTTGAAGACGAAGCTAAACGTCAGTTAGAGAACACCGCAAAAATGCCGTTTATCTTTAAACATATTGCAGTGATGCCGGATGTGCATTTGGGTAAAGGTTCAACCATTGGGTCTGTGATTCCTACCATAGGAGCAATTATCCCTGCTGCGGTAGGGGTGGATATCGGTTGTGGAATGATTGCAGTGAGAACCTCCCTGCATGCCAGCGATTTACCGGATAACTTATCTGCGGTGCGTGATGCCATAGAACGAGCGGTACCACACGGACGAGAAGTGAATCGCTCCAAGCGAGATAAAGGAGCCTGGAATGATGTGCCTGAAGTGGTAAACCGTGCATGGTTGCAGTTAGACCCTGACTTTAAGCAGATTATTGATAAGTATCCTAAGTTGAAAAATACTAACAACCGCGTTCACTTAGGAACGCTGGGAACCGGTAACCACTTTATCGAGGTTTGTCTGGATGAGAATCAGGCAGTGTGGTTTATGTTGCACTCTGGTTCACGCGGTATCGGTAATGCTATCGGAAGTCTGTTTATTGAACTGGCGAAAAAAGATATGCAACGACATTTTATTAATCTGCCGCATCAGGATTTAGCTTATCTGGTTGAAGGTAGTGAGCATTATAACGATTACGTTTTTGCCGTTGATTGGGCGCAGCGTTATGCCCGCTTAAATCGTGAAACGATGATGAATAATGTGATTGCGGCGGTACGTAGTGTAATTACTAAACCCTTTACTTTAGAAATGGAAGCGGTGAACTGCCACCATAACTATGTACAGAAAGAGCAGCATTTCGGTCAGGATGTATTGGTAACTCGTAAAGGTGCAGTGAGTGCTCAGACCGGTGAGTTGGGTATCATTCCAGGCTCGATGGGTGCCAGATCCTTTATCGTACGTGGAAAAGGTAACCCGGACGCGTTCTGCTCCTGTAGTCACGGAGCGGGTCGGACTATGAGCCGTACCGAAGCCAAACGTCGTTTTTCAATAGAAGATCAGATCAAGGCCACAGCAGGCGTTGAATGCCGTAAAGACTCAGATGTTATTGATGAGATACCTATGGCCTATAAAGATATTGATGCAGTGATGACTGCACAGTCAGAGTTGGTAGAGATTGTTCATACTTTAAAACAGGTAGTTTGCGTTAAAGGGTAACCATCTGATGCTCTGAGTATAAAATTGAAAAGGAACTTAAAGTGCAATGGATTGAAATTGATGGTTCAAAAGGTGAAGGCGGAGGACAAATTCTCCGCAGCGGATTGTCGCTGTCGATGCTCACGGGTAAAGCCGTACGTTTTACTCATATTCGTGCCGGGCGAAGTAAGCCCGGTATTATGCGCCAACATCTAACCGCCATTCTGGCTGCGCAGCAGATTTGTGCTGCTCAGGTAAGTGGTGCAACATTAAATTCAACGGAATTAACGTTTATTCCGGGCCAAATTAAGTCCGGAGACTATCAGTTTGATTTGGGTGGCGCGGGCAGTTGTGCCTTGGTATTACAGACGCTGTTACCGGCCTTATGGTCAGCCAATGGTGAAAGTAGGGTTAGATTGAGTGGTGGTACCCATAACCCTATGGCGCCATCAACCAGTTTTCTACAGCAGGTTTGGTTGCCACTAATGGATAGAATGGGGGCGAAATCAACCTTATTGGTACATCGCTGTGGTTTTTATCCTGCAGGTGGTGGTGAGGTTGAGATTACTGTTTATCCCGTCAAACAATGGCAAACATTACATCTGCTTCAGCGCGGTAAGCTGATTGAGATTGGTGCACAATCCCTGATTGCTGATGTACCTGATTCAGTTGCTCGCAGAGAATTGAATATCGTAAAACAGCAGCTAAAAGTTGAAGAATCAAAGTTAAGTTCAGTTGACGTGTCTTCAGCAAGGTGTGCCGGTAATGCCCTGTTGGTGAAATTGCAATTTGAACATTTAACAGAACTATTTTGCACCATTGGTACTAAGGGCAAAGCAGCAGCCAAGGTGGCACAAGAAGCTTGTGATGAAGCACAAGCCTATTTGACGTCGACAGCGGCGGTGGGTGAGTATTTAGCCGATCAATTACTATTGCCAATGGCGATAGCGGGGGAAGGAAGTTTTACTACCTCTGAGATAACCGATCATCTCTCTACTAACGCTTTAGTCATCTGTCAGTTTTTAAATTGCCGTATTGATATTCAATCGGTAGATCAGGGAACTGAAGTAACCATACAAAAGCAGTGAAATTGCTGTTGCAATAAGCCTGACGATAGATATGAGTAGTACAAGACTCTGACAAAGGCACTCCAATATGGAGTGCCTTTGGTTTTTCAGCAAAAATATTGAGTAACGTATTAGGAATTAATTTGAAAAATAACATGATGTTTTGAAAAACGTGATGATTTGCATTTTTTAAGATACAGCTTATTTTAAATATCGGTTATCCCTAATTAAAAAGTAAATAAATAAGATTTTACTTATATATTTTCCTGTTTGTTTTGGTAATATTTATTTTCATCTACCTTTTAAATTCAGTTTTTTATATTTTCATTATTTTTAATTTACATATTGATTGATAAGTTATAATTCTGTTTTCAATATGATTATTTTAAATTAATAATTATATAAAAATATAAATAATGGCTTACTTGATATAAGTAATTACTAATTTACAATGCTTTGGATTAATTATAACTTATTGATTATTTTTAGTTTAATTATTCGGCTTGATGTTTAATTGGTGGTTTCGATTGTTTTTTAATGATCGAATGTTAATAACGATTTATTTTGATTTCACTTTCAATTTAATATTAAATCTCATTAGTAATACGTGCTAATGTATTATTAAATGGAATGGACTTAGATAATTACTTGTAAACTCTACTACGATACTTTGTTGTAAGTGGATAGTTATTTTTCTTAAAAAACAATAATTCAGAATATCTGAGTCCCGTCTCTATTACTTGGAAGTAAATAGAGAGCCTGTTGAAACTCTAATGCAGGTTCTCATTGGGAGGAAAACATGAAAGCTACTAAACCAATTTGTCATTACTGTGGTGATTCAAAAACGGTTAACCGGCATGGGACAGCCCAAAATGGCTATCCCAGATTCTATTGTAAAGCGTGCAAAACAACGTTTCAGACTAGCTACATCTATAAGGGTTATGAAGAGAATATCTTGCGACAAATAAAACGTATGTCGGAGGATGGTTATACGCCTGAAAGAATAAGCTATGAGCTAAAGATTGCTTTGACATCAGTACGTCAATATATGAAGTATGAGACCGTTGAACAGTAATGCTGTCAGGAAATCCCATACGAATACAGGGATAGTGTTTAGTGTGAAGTCAGCAGACGATAAAGCATGGTAATCGCGCTGCAAAGAATAAAAATAAAGGTGATTAGCTGAAAGGCGCGTTCTGAGACATTTTTAAGTAGATATTTGGCTACCGGGATCGAAAGTATTGAACCCAGACTGAGTAATACTGCCAGATGTAAATCAGTATACCCGCCCTGACCGTAAGCCAGCGCAGAAGCACCCGAAAGCAACATGGTAACAAATACCGAGGTTCCAATTGCTTGTTTGATATTCATTCCGGCATATTTGGTTAAAATCGGTAACATCACAACACCACCACCGACACCCGTTGCTCCAATAGTGATCCCGGCTGCAATACCCGGGAGAATAAAACGGGATGTCGGTGTTACTGTTTTTGTGGATGCGTCACTAATCAGGGTGACAGGATGAAACAGTTGAGTGCAAAATATAAACAGTGACAGTGCAATAGCCAGCACAATCAATATATTGATACTGAGTTGAACATATTGATGCCAGGCATCGATACTGGCTAATAGTGTGATTCCGTAGCTGGCGATCAGTGTACTGGGCAACATAACAGACAGAATAATCAGAGAACGTTTTAAGGGAATATTGCCTAAGCGAAAGTGAACGCCGGTTGATGATATCTTCATTAACATTGACATCAGATTAGCTGTTGCCACCGCCGTCAGAGTATCCATACCAAACAGCCAGATTAATACTGGTAAAACAAGTACGCCACCCCCAACACCGGTGGTACTGATAATCAGTCCCAGCAGAGCCCCAATAAAGAGTTTGGCAAACAGAGCCAGCAACATTGTCATAAGTAATTTCCGCTCAATTCCTCTGTAATAATACCACGTTAAAGATATCCCTAAACACGCTTATGAGTCATTTTCGATAACTGGAAGAAGAATCAGGCGGAGTGGCTCCAGTATAGCTGTGGGAATCAATATTTATCACAAGACATTCATCCCACTATAGTGCAATAAATAGAGAAAAATAGAATACATTCATTAACCTGACTGGAACAAAAATCAGAAATAATGAATACTGGATTTCAGTCGTGTGGTTTTTAACGAAAATAAATTTGATTTCGGTGGTACAAACGTTAAATTGACACCTGATTACAGACATAGCAAATACAGACATCAAGCGCTAAAAATAACTAACCAGAACGTTAGTGAATTTACCCATAATAAGCCATATGTCTGAAATCAATGCTATGGATGGTTGGGCATCTACAATATTAAAGGGAAATAAAAGAATATTATGGCAATCGATCTATCTAAAACGTTGGTGATAGGTATCTCAGCTACAGCGCTATTTGATTTATCAGCCGATAATGACATGTATCAGGAAAAACTACAGCAAGACCCTGATTCAGCCATGAAAGAGTTTCGTCTCTATCTACGGGGAAATGAAGATAAGCCGTTAGATGATGGTGCCGGTATGCCGCTGGTAAAATCAATACTGGCCTTGAATGAACATAAAAAAGCTAATGACGATGGTCCGGTAGTTGAAATCGTTGTGGTCTCTCGTAATGCGCCAGAGGTGGGGTACCGTGTATTAAAAGAGATTAAAAAACGCGGACTGAACATTTCCCGTTCGGCTTTTACTTCAGGTGAATCCATTAGCGATTACCTTGATGCATATTATATTGATTTGTTCCTGACAACCGATACGCAAGAAGCTAAGCGAGTGATGGATAACAATCAGTGCGCTACGGCTTTGGTATATGCGCCTAAGAAGACGATTGCACAAACTGCCTTGCCTCAACTCAGGTTTGCCTTTGATGGCGACGCCGGTATTTTTAATGCAATTACTGATGATAAGTCCGAAACATCCATTAATCCTGGCCCGCATGCCAACTTACTGATCAAATTATCTAAAGTACAAGAACGCATCTCTGAAAGCCTGGATCACTCACCGTTGCGGGTTGCGTTGATTACTTCTCAAAACAGCACCAGCGATCCGGCTGAAATGACCATGATTGATACGCTGAAGCATTGGGGTATCTATATTAATGATATTTTCTTCCTGGGTGGCTTACAGAAGTCTCGCTTCCTTAAAGCATTCAAACCGCACATTTTCTTTGATAGCCAGGATTCTCAGCAAGACGCATCTGAATTAGATATGCCTTACGCTAAAGTCATGTATACCAATCAAGCAGAGACATCAGAGGTAGAAGAGACGGAGGCGCAGGAAGAAGTAAAAAAGTCTGAAACGTCAAAAGCAGAAGCGAAAGAAACAACTGAGAAGAAACCTTCGGTAGTTGTGGAAAATGATGACGACGATGAAGATGAAGATGATGAAAAACTAACAACAGAAGCAAAGAAAAAAGAGGGTAAAGAGCTGGGCGTTTCTCTGGATGAATGCCTGAGTCCTGCTCCGCCAGAAGATTTAAGTAATTTGCTAAACAAGTTTATTCGCAAAAAACCTGCTGATGCAGAATAAGATTGTTTGACGATAAATATTAGGATCCGCTTTTCGTGATGAGTATTGAAATTGTTATTGCTGACTACCAGAATCCAGCCCAGGGAAATGATTTACTGATGTTGCTGGATGGTTATGCTCAAGACCCTATGGGGGGTGGTGAAGCGTTACCACCAGCAGTAAAGGCAAGCCTGTTGGCAGAATTGGCCAGGTTACCTCATGCCTTTACTGTTTTGGCTTATGTCGACAATAAACCTGCTGGCTTGATTAACTGTTTTCTTGGTTTTTCAACCTTTGCTGCCAAACCTCTGGTGAATATCCATGATGTAGTGGTTAGTGCCTCATTGTGGGGGAGTGATCAATATTACATAGGTTAAGGGAAAGCTGGATAAGTCCGACGCCTTTAATTGCAAGGCTTGAGGCTCAGATTGATAAAATCTTGCTATTGCATAGGAATGATTAAAACTGAGCTTTCTTGCGCTATTTATTGCATAACTATAAGCAGAAACTAAAAAGGTTTAAACAGGTTTTAAACCTTATTTAATTATCACTATAAATTCCGACCATACCAAACAACTTTCCCTATGATGCAAAAATCGTTCGGCGGGTTGTTCAAATCAACGGTAAATGACTCGTAAGCCGGGTTAGCGCTGGAAAACTTAATATCTCCCCCGGTAATCGCTGGACTAGTTTTACGAATAAGTGACCATCGATTCTAAGTACATAGATTCCCTCTTTTGCGTCAACATCAGCATGATTAATCAAGATAACATCTTTATCATTGAGAATGCCTTCCATCGAATAACCCTGAACAGATATGACGGATAGTTGTTTAGGGTCTGCGCGTAGATACTGCTCAATCCAATACTTGCGAAATGCCATTAAAAACGACGGTTCCTCTGTTTCATTCCAAGCCCCATCACCCGCCGCCGCACTGACGTTATAACGGGGGATAAAAGCAAACTCAGACGTGACGCCGCTATCATCTTTAAACTTCGGCCCTTCACCAGTAGCCAGCCATTCTATTGAGACACCCGTGTATTTTACGAGTGATAACAGATTATCTAATGTTGGTAATGTAGCCCCTGTTAGATATTTGTGTAATCCACCATAAGAAATCCCCACATCTTTAGCAAATGCACGAATACTTTGTTTAGGGCCGATAAGTTCTTTTAACCTAGTTGAAAAACTGGTTCCTATTTCATCCGCTTTAATCGGAACATTGATTCCTTTTGGAGTCGCTAGTTCCTTTGGTTTGTAACTCATTGATTCTTTTCCTCAATTAAAGCTAATAATTTAAGATTAAAAATATTCACAAAAAGAACCATTAAAAGCTTGATTGGTTCCTTTTATTGATCAATACTATTATTACTTTGTATAAGAACTATGGGTTATTACTATGCATAACTGTACAGAATCGCAGAAATTGACTCCGAATGGAATCAATAATCTTATTGACTGGCACCCAGCGGATATTATTTCAGCATTAAAAAAACGGGGAACTAACTTATCAAGGCTTTCTCGGGAGTCTGGTTTAGGCTCTCGAACACTACACAACACCTTGTATCGTAAATGGCCCAAAGGTGAAATTTTGATAGCAAATGCTCTCAACGTACAACCTGATGTTATTTGGCCTAGCCGGTACTAATGGGGTTGTTATGTGGATTACTGTTGCTGATCTTGTTGGCTGTAAAGGACTTCCATCAACTGAAAGAGGTTGCCGGAAGTTATTGGATAAAGTAGCCCTCAATATGCCCGATATTCGCCGTAAAAAGGCAGGCTCAAAGGCGTTTGAATATGACGTAAGCTATCTACCTAGTAACATTCAGTCACTAATAGAACCACACTTATTAAAACACGTCATCACATCAAGAGCACCTCAACGTAATGTGGCAAAACTGGACACAAAAAAGACAAGTAATTCATCAACACTGGATTTAATGCGTCAGTGTCCTTCGCTGCTTGAAAATAAAATAAATGAACTCACAGATAACCAGCGTCAAATTGCAGACGCAAGAATGAGTTTAGCTATTGAAGTTCTAAGAATTGAAGAGCAAGCCAGTACAAGTCGAATTCGGGCTATTCGTTTCATCATTGAACAGGCTAAAGCGGCAACGTTACCAGAAAGGTTAATGCTTGCTGTGAATAGAGCAAACGCCCGAAAAGGTTCTACAAGAGTTATTGGTGAGCGTTCTTTAAATCAATGGGTTGTTGATTATTTGCGGGGTAAGGATGCTGCTGAACGCCTCGCATTGTTAGCTCCCGGACATCATAAAGCCAAGAAGGCTGTTGAAATATCATGGCTTCCGATGTTTCTCGCCATCTACCGTCAACCGAACGGGATTTCAATTGCTGAAGCATATCGTCAATTTTGTGACGAATGGGCGGCAGTATATGAGGGGCAACCCGCAATGCTAAATGTGCTTCCCTCTCTTGATGCGGTACACCGTGCACTAGCTAAACTTCCTAAAATCACCCGAATGAAAGGCCGTGTCACTGGTGCTGCTCTTCGGGCAATTCAAACCTATGTTAAGCGTGACTGGTCACAACTAACTGTTAACGATGTTTGGATCGGTGATGGTCACGGATTAAAAATGAAAGTGGCACACCCGGAGCATGGACAGCCGTTTATTCCAGAAGTTACGCTAATTATGGATGGTGTATCACGATTTGTTGTGGGCTGGAGTATCAGTTTATCAGAAAACACCATTGCGGTTGCTGATGCTTTACGGCATGGAATGTCCCGCAATGGGCTTCCATTGTTCTACTATTCAGATAATGGTGGCGGCGAGAAAAACCATCTGTTCGATGCTGATATTACAGGTATTTTGCCACGTCTTGGCGTTGGTCATGAAACAGGTATACCGGGTAATCCGCAAGGCCGAGGCATTATAGAACGTGCTCACCAAACCATTTTGTTTCGCATTGCTCGCCAGTTTGCAACCTTTCACGGCTCCAGTGCTGATCGTGATTCTGTCCGTATCACATCACGTCAAATCGTGTCCGCAGTTAATGCAAGAAACCAAGACAAAGAGTTATCGACAACCCAACGAAACGCACTTGCAAAGCTCCCTAGCTGGAATCAGTTAATAGACGCTATTGAAAACGGTGTCGAGTGGTACAACAGCCATCATGAACACAGCGAGCTACCAAAACGCAACGGACGTCATATGACACCTGCGTCATATCGCGCAGAACTGCTGGAAAAAAACGAGTTGCACTATTTGTCTGAACTTGAACTTCGGGACATGTTCATGCCGCAAGTTGTACGCGTGGCGCAACGTGGGTGGCTTTCTGTATTCAATAACGAATATTTCGCCGAAGAGCTTATCAATGTTGATGGCGAGCGTGTTTCTGTTGCTTTCGATATTCACAGCGCAGACAGGGTCATCGTTAGAAAACTGGACGGAACGTTCGTTTGTGAAGCTGTGTTCAATGGCAATAAGCGCGCCGCATTCCCTGTCGCCTTCGTTGAAAAAGCCAGAGCAGAACGGACGAAACGCCGCCTTAATCTGGTTGAAAAGAAAGCTGAGGAAATCAAAGCAGAGTTACGCCCGGTTATTGGCATTGAAGATAAAGACTTTAGCTCCCTGCTGTCAGGTGAGTTCCAGCATATATCCGAAAATCCAGAACCGATTTTTATGTTTGAGTCAGAGCGCGAAGAGTATCGCGCAAAACAACTGAAAACCGCGAGGTAATACCATGTCTTTAATCAAAAATGAGTTAACAGAACTAATGGTGAACAAGGGCTTTAGCCAAGCCAAAGTAGCAAGGGCTATCAGTGTTAGCGGTTCAACGCTTAGCCAATATTTGAGCGGTAAATATCCGGGCAATATTACGGCGTTAGAAACCGAAATCAGCGCTTTTATTGAACGTTGCAATGAACGTGACCGGTCACACAATATTACTATTACATTTGTGATGACGCCATCCGCAAAAAAAGGATTAGAACTGATTAAACTCGCCCATGAGTGCAAGGAAATCAACGTTCTTTATGGTGAAGCCGGACTCGGAAAAACCATGATTTTAAAGCGCTATGCGGAGGAAAATAAAAATACCGTCATTTTGATTGAGGCCGACCCCGGCTACACCGCAAAAGTATTGCTTGGTGAACTATGCCGCCAATTAAATTTATCTGTTGTTGGCAACTTGCATGACCTGATTGAAGCCTGTGTCGGTAAGCTCAACGGTTCAGATATTGTCCTTATTGTTGATGAAGCAGAACTCCTGCCATTTCGAGCGCTGGAAGTCCTGCGCCGGATTTATGACCGTTCCGGAGTCGGTGTCGTTCTTGCCGGAATGCCTCGTCTGATTTTGAACCTGAAAGGCAAACGCGGGGAATTAGTCCAGCTCTATAGCCGCGTGGGATTTGCCTTGAATCTTGGAAATAGCTTACCGCGTTCTGATGTGAAGGCTATCTCAAGCAGTGTTATTGACGAATTAGACGAAGAAACTGAAGACGCTTTCTTCACTGCATCGAAGGGAAATGCCCGGCGCTTATCTAAGCTGCTGCGTGGTGCTGTTCGTGTTTGTCGTATTAACGATATGAATATCAATGCTGCGGCTGTTCAGCAATTCGCACAAATGCTGATTAATTAAGGGGGAATCATGTCACAAGTTAATAAAAATAATGCAGTGTTCACAGGCTCATTACCGAAAGTTGAATCAGCTTTGTTAGAGCTAACAGCTCAAGGAATTAATGTTACTAACGTTAATTTATGCCAGCCATCCGCACCAACAATTCACGTTGAATATAGCCCGTCTCTGGCTCGGTTTATTACTGAACGAATCGCGGTTTATTACGCTTTCGGGTGTAAAGAACGCGGGAAATATAAACAAGCTCAATATCCGCTACATGGCTGTCGTGTGGTGTGGGTTGAGTATCATCATTAATCAATAAAACAGGTGAAATATTATGGCTAAAACTCCTAAAAAACGTCTTAAATCTGCGGCAGCGGTTTATGTATCTCAATCCCGAGATGATGCTATCGCTGATATTAAAAAGATTGGCGACATAACTCGCGAGCTAATTCGCACGGAAACTGAAATGAATGATGAAATTGGCACAATTACCAAGCGTTATGTACCTGTATTAGAGGGGTTCAAATCTCAGGTTGAAACCCTTCAAACTGGCGTTCAAACGTGGTGTGAAACTAATCGTGACGAATTGACCAATAAAGGAAAAACCAAATCAGCAAACTTGATAACAGGTGAAGTTCAATGGCGAAACCGCCCACCATCTATAACCATTCGGGGTGCTGAAACGGTCATTGAAAATTTACGTCGTTTGAAGCTTGAACGATTCATTCGCACGAAGGAAGAAGCAAACAAAGAAGCCATGTTGAACGAACCAGATATTGTTAGGGGTATTGCTGGAATTACAGTCAACACAGGTATAGAGGATTTTGTCATTGTTCCATTTGAACAGGAATCCCGATAATGACTAATCGTGCTTTTCGAATTGTTTCACAACGAGCTGTCAATGCTGAGAAGTCCGGCAACTATGCGGCAGCTTATACCTACTGGCACGACGCTTCCTTGTTAGCCGTTAAGCCCGTTAACGTTTGGCATGCAGAAACCCGCCGGGACTTTTGCGCGACCTGCAACCGTTACGGATGGGGGAAGAAATATGCGAGCTAAAGAGTTTAATCAAAAATATCCGATCGGTACTGGTTTTATTTATCAACCAAATAAAATTTTACGGGGTGGTCGTGCTGTCCGAACGCTCGACAAGGCCAGAGATTTAAGCAATTGCACCACCGTTGAAATTAATTGCGAACCGTATTGGGTGAATGTTGATTCATTAACGGCAATTTCTGGAATAACTAAACAGTAATATTTTAATCAATATTTAAAGGCATTTTAAAAATTAATTGGCGTAAACCCGCCGGGGCTGGCTTACGCCAAAATCTAGAGGAATAGCAATGAAAGACAAAGAAAAATACTTAGCCAAAATTAAAAAGTTATTGAATTTGGCAAATCGCAGCTCAAATGCAAATGAAGCAGCAAACGCATTAAGTCAAGCGCAAAAAATGATGAATCAACATGGTGTTACATCAACCGATGTTGAATTGTCAGAAATCGCGGAAAGTGCCAGTAAAGGTGCGCCATCTGATGCAGCGACAATGCCTCGTTATATGAGCTTATTGTTTGGGATGATATGTCGAGCTTTTGGTGTTGATGGCTATTGGAGTTATCGAATTTCAGGTAAGTATGGAATTCCAAAACGCATCGCTAAATTTATTGGTGTGAATGAACGACCACAAATCGCAGCTTACGCCTTTGATGTGTTATCGCGACAAATAAAACGCGCTCGTAAAGAGTTTTTAACCACACAAAATAAACGAATTAAGACCAGCACAAAAACAGCCCGAGCCGATCAGTTCTGTGAAGGTTGGATCTCCGGTGCCTATAAAGCGGTAACGCCATTCATTATCCCTGATGATGAAAAAAACTTAATGGCTGTTTACATGGATAAACTTACAGAAGAACACAATTTAAAGGAAGGAAAGACCCGAGGCGCAAAAGATTGTCGGGGAAGTGATGACGCTCGCTTTTCTGGTTATTTAGCTGGTCGTGACGTTAAGTTACATGCAGCAGTTAACGGGGCAACCAATACTACTGTGTTATTGGGGGATTCATTATGACATGGCTTTGCACAGTATCAGGCCGTCAAGTTGATTACCTGAACCCAACCGCAGACAGTATCGATATTTCTGATATTGCACAAGCACTGGCCCATACGTGCCGCTATTCCGGACACGTTCGGTCATTCTATAGCGTTGCTCAACATTCCGTCATTGTGAGTCACATTGTACCAGAGTCGTTCGCTCTTGAAGGTTTGTTGCATGATGCCGCCGAGGCTTATTGCTGCGATATTCCCTCACCACTAAAACGCCTGTTACCTGATTACAAACGCATAGAGAATCGCTTTGATTGGGTTATTCGTGAAAAGTTCGGATTACCTTTACTCCCAAGCCATGAAGTGAAACAAGCTGACTTAATCGCACTGGCAACAGAGAAACTCGATCTCGGAATTGACCCACATAGAGAGTGGCCCATTTTAAACAACGTTGCTGCTATGCCCTTCAATATTGTTCCGCAATCCTCACACGTCGCAGAGGTGCTATTTATGGCTCGTTTTCGTGAGTTGTGCGGCGAACCATGCACAGGAACAGATTTACAAACCCTACAAGCGTTTGTCGCTTGCGATGGTGATGACGGCGAAGGTCAACGGCTTAACGAAAAGTTAACCAGTTTGATTAATTCCGCAGTGGAAGAAATCAAACATTATCGTTATGGGGTGAATAATGGCTAACCTCATTCAATTGATCCACATTGGAAAAAATGCGTTGCAATGGTCTGATGATGTTTACCGGGATGTTTTATACAGAATTACGGGCTGCACCAGTGCAAAGCAATGTAAGCCCGAGCAGCAACAGAAAATCCTTGATTACATGAAGGAGCAAGGCTTTACCCCAGAAAAGAAAAAAGACCACGGACGCCGCCCTAACGTTTCCGCCGGACGTCAGCGGACATTAAATAAAATCGAAGCTTTACTCACTGATGCTGAACGTTCTTGGGGGTATGCAGAAAGCATGGCGGGTCATATGTTTAAACAGCCTGTTATTGAGTGGTTGACCGACTCACAGCTAACAAAGCTTATGCAAGCTTTGATTTGATGCACGTCGCCGGAGGATAAGCGATGAATCTTGAAGAGTTAAAAGATTTCTTGCCGGGTAATATTCAGGAAGCCGCCGAAATCATCGGATATCCGGCAACGTTGAAGCTGGTCGAGAAATTGGGTGGAATCACTTTTCCGTTTAGTAAGGGAGTAGGCGCATTCGGTAAAACCCGAATTGCACTGTTAGTTCAGGCCATTGGGAAAGATCACGCAGATAAGTTAATGTCACATTTCGGCGGAGAAGATTTTTATATCCCTCGTTGTGCGGAGGCACTACGCGAACACCGTAACCGCCAATTTTTATCCGCATTTGATGATATGAAGAACGCGGGAGAATCAGCATCAATGAGCCTGACAATTCTTTGCCCTCAGTTTGGTTTTTCTGATCGTTTTGCGTGGGAGTTATTAAGTAAGTACAATCGCACCGATGCCAATAAACAAGACACCTTATTTTAAACGGAGTTAGCGCCATGAAGTTAAAGGTATTCGCAGCCACAACATTGTTAATCAGCCCATTGTTATTCGCTGGTCAGGTTGATAACTCCGCGATGGTTAAGAAGTATCATGCGCAGTTAGAGGATGTAAAAAGTCTTTTAAATGAAACAATAGTAACAACAGTCCTTAGTGTTCATATTGCTGATGCTTATCGACAGTTTGGCGGCGTTCTGCCAGAAGTTACCGCACACAGCAAGCACATTCAACGATTGAAAGAAGATGCCGAACATTTGTTCGGGAATGCATTAACTGAGACGCCATTTCCAAATTGTCGAGAACTGGTTTATGATGCCGACAAGATATGGGGATTGCGGTTGGATTTAGCGAAAACCAACAAAACACCGGGCAAAGAGATATCTTCCGCCGAGGATAAGTTTGTGAAAGCTCAAAGCGCATGTGTTAATGAAATTAAAACACCGCCTCCAGCAAAAAAAGACGAGTCAAAAACGGCGATTATCGATATAACCTCTTAACCCCCTGAACCCCATCACACCGCCTAAAACCACATAAAAAGTAACACTAACACCATCTTTAATCAGATGGTGTTTTTTTATGTCATATATCAACCGAATTGTTATCCACTGCGCCGCGACTGCCAACGGTCGCCGCCTCGCCAATGCTCGGGAAACTGCCGCCGCTGTTATTGACCGTTGGCATAAAGACCGGGGCTTCCGTCGTTCAACGCCGTTCGTTAATGAATTTAGTCCCGGCCTGCGTCATATCGGTTATCACTTTGTCATTGATACAAATGGAACCGTTGAAAAAGGCCGGGCAATTGGTGAAACCGGCGCTCACGCCAAAGGCTACAACACCGGCTCAATTGGTATTTGTCTTGTAGGTACGGATAAATTCACGCAAGCACAGTGGGAAGCACTGGCGCTGCTTTATGCTGATTTAGTCGAAAAGTATCCTCGCGCCGTTGTTTGTGGTCATCGTGACCTGTCCCCCGACCTGAACGGCGATGGGAAAATCACATCAAACGAATGGACAAAAATTTGCCCCGGCTTTGATGTTGCCGGTTGGCAAGCCCTTTTATTGTCGCCTCGCTCTGAATGGGTTTGCGAGGAAAAGCCATGAGCAATCAGAAATACCAGTCCAAAAGTGATATGACATCAATAACTGAGCGTCTGTTACAGCTCATTACCAATCCGGGAAGCGGACGGCTTTCAACCTCCGATACGTTGTTAGTGGGTGCCTTCGTGGCATCAACTATCGTGTTGATTTATTGCACCTTTACTGACCATTTAACTGAGTGGCTTTTCGCCGGATATATGGCGGCATGGGTTGTCCAGTCTCAAGCCTCAAAGCAAGCCGCTATTAAACGTGATCGGGAGGCTGGAAACCATGAGTAGCTTTCTTTCATTTGTGATGAATCACAAAGCTGTCTTTATCAAACTCACTATCAGTACCTTGCTCTTTGGTGTTGGCTGGGTTGCCGGGGCGAAGGTATCTGCCATAGCTCATAACATGACGCTTAATGACTTACAGGCCAAACACGCAAAAGCTGAATTGCAATGGGAGTCTGAGCGGAAAGCCGCCGCAGAACGCCAAAATCGGGCGTTAGATGCTGCCGTTCAAAAGCAACAGAACGCCACCACAGAAAGTCAGCGAATAACAGCACAACTGCTGGAGACACAACAGCAGTTATCAAAAACTGAACGTGAACTTAAAAAAAGGATTAATGATGCGACTAAAAGTGATGGGCGCAATTTTAATGGTATTGGCCCTTACAGCTTGCAACTCTACCGCGCCGCGCTCGGATATCCCATTGATAGTCGATGTTTGTCCGCCAATACCAGCGGCGCTACTGATTCTGCCAGTGAAACCACCTGCCCCGGAGCCGGGTTATCACCAGAAGATATCCTCGATCATATCACCGACTACGGCACCTACTGCCGCACAATCGAAAAGCAATTAATCAGCATTGAAAGTTGGGAGCGCAATAAATGACTGTTGATATTGCATTTCAAATTGCGCTAGCGCTTGCCGGGGTGTTCGGTGGGATATGGGTTAAACGTTTACAGGATGATATTAGCCGACTACAGAACGAACAGCAGGCATTAAGAAAGGAACTCTACGAACGCTACCAGCTAAAAGAAGAAGCCCACAAAGACGTAGGCTCCATCAAAGAGTTAATCGGAGAGCTGAAACAGCAACTTAACCGCATTGACAGCAAACTCGACAGGAAAGCTGATAAATGAGTAAAGCAAAAAAGACCAAGCGCTTAACCAGTCGGAGCACTGCCACAGAACTGGAAGAGTTACGAAGCATTAGCGCCCAATTAAACCGGATAGAAAGTCGTATTGACGCCATCCATCCGGCATCAGTGAAAAGCGGTACCATTGCCGGAGCTGTGGCGGGTGGTATGTCCGGCGGTCTGGTGTATGCCGCCATCGAAATTATTAAAACAATATTAAAGGTTTGACGTAATGGCGCACCCACGCGAAACAAGAGACAGGCTCCGCCGTTCCTATGTGTTTGATGGGTTATCAATGGAGATTGCCGCAGCACAACTGAGCGTTTCATTTGCAACGGCTCGCCGCTGGAAAAAAGATGCGCTCGACAAAGGGGACGATTGGGAGAAACAAAAGTCCGCGCACATGATGGCAGGAGGTGGGCTTGAGGATGTTTCGCGTTCACTGCTCTCCAATATGGTTATTCAGTTTAAAAGCACGATGGAAGCTATCAACGGCTTTGATATGTCTGTCATTGAGCCTGAAAAGCAAATGCCTTTGCTGGCAAAGCGCGTCGAAATGCTGGCAAGCCTCGCAGATGCTTATAACAAAAGCATATCAGCCAGTAAACGCCTGTTACCTGAAACCAGCCAGCTAGCCCTATCTCTGGAAGTTTTACAAAAGCTAGGTGTATTTATTTCAGAACACTACCCGCAGCATTTGCAAGCCTTCGCAGAAGTCCTAGAACCGTTCGGCGAGGTGATAGAGAAATCCTATGGATAAATTTAACTATACCCCTGAACGATTAAATGTATTGTCATCTGGAGGCGGTACACAAAGTAATGCGATTATATGCCTAATTCATGCTGGGGTACTGCCTAAGCCTGATATCATCGTAATGTCTGACACCATGCGCGAAGCGTCAAACGTCTTCACTTATCAGCGCGATCACATCGCGCCGTTATGCGATGAAATAGGCTTGGAATATGTAATTATCCCTAAGTCAGATTATGCCACCCATGACTTATCTATATCTCCCGCACATGCGCCTTTACCGGGCTATTTCACCGAAATGAACGGCAGAAAAAAGACAGGTTATTGCTCTGGAAAACAACCGGCGTTTTGTTCGGACAAATGGAAAAAGGAAGTCATTCAACGCTATTTAAATCAACGCTATGGTGAGAAGTATTTAACCCGACGTGGTGTGGATATGTGGATCGGCATATCCGTTGATGAAGCAGCCCGCCGCGCAAAAACGACTAAGGGAAAATGGCGTCGCCGCTATCCACTCATTGAACTGAACATCACTCAACCGCAGTCAGTTAAACTGGTTGAGGATTACGGCTTACCAACGCCCCCACGCTCACTGTGTTGGATGTGTCCAAATCGGTCTGATGATATGTGGTTATGGATGCGAGACAATGTCCCGGAGGATTTCGAACGCGCTTGCCTGCATGAGCGCGAGATTCAGAAAAACTGGCCTCATTTATGGCTCACAAAATATGGCGTTCCGCTTGCTACTGCCCCGATATCGAATGGGGTAACTCATGGCTAAGAAATTCTCTATCCGCGAATTTAAAAAGAATCTGGCGGAGTATGCCGCCAGCGTTCGTCGAACCATTGAGGCTAATTGTGTAGGCTTTGACCCTGACCCGCTCGCAGTACAGGAGCGCCGGAAGTTAGTCAATGAACCGGACAGCGGCTATGAGTATTTCGTTAATAACTACTTTCCACACTATGTCCGCCACACCGACAAAAGCGAACTACACAAGCACCTGTTTAAGCGACTGCCTGAAATTGTATGTCAGTTATTAGGCCAAAATGATGCTATCGCCGCCCCGCGTGGTGAGGCAAAGTCAACGCTCGTCAGTCAATTATTTGTGCTCTGGTGCATCATTCGGGGGATAAAAAAATACCCGGTTATCATAATGGACAGCATCGACCAAGCTTACCCTATGCTAGAAGCCATCAAAGCCGAGATTGAATTTAACCCACGAATAGCAATGGATTTCCCCGAGATTGCCGGAGGGGGGCGCGTATGGCAAGCCGGAACCATTGTGACCCGAAATGATGTTAAGGTCACTGTTGCGGGTAGTGGTAAGAAATTGCGGGGGCTTCGTCATGGTGCTTATCGTCCAGACTTGGTGGTGCTGGATGATATCGAAAACGACGAACAGGTCAGAAACCCGGAGCAGCGCGAGAAGCTGGAAAACTGGTTGAAAAAAACCGTGATGCCGTTGGGAGCCGCAGGGGGCAAGCTTGATATCGTCTATATCGGAACTATCCTGCATTACGATTCCGTATTAGCCCGGACGCAGAAAAACCCACTTTGGAAAACAGCCAAGTTTCAGGCCGTTATTGACTGGCCCGATAGTATGGATTTGTGGGATAAGTGGGAAGAAATACTCCGCAATGACAGCCCGGAAGCGGCAGAACTGTTTTATAAACAGAACGAAAATGACATGCTCAAAGGTTCCCGCGTTAGTTGGGCGGCTCGTCCGCTGTATGCCCTGATGTTGATCCGCGTTCGGGATGGTCATTCAACCTTTGACAGT
Organism: Limnobaculum xujianqingii; assembly: GCF_013394855.1. Lineage (NCBI taxonomy): Bacteria > Pseudomonadati > Pseudomonadota > Gammaproteobacteria > Enterobacterales > Budviciaceae > Limnobaculum > Limnobaculum xujianqingii. Next base: position 1,265,735 of record NZ_JABMLK010000002.1, read on the forward strand.
GAGTATCAAAACGACCCGGTATCCGGCGAAGATGCCATCTTTAAAGGTTGCATTAACTTTTGGATTAACCGTTTAGCCGAGTGGGTTTTCTATGGTGCCGCAGATCCAAGTTTAGGGTTGAAAGGCGCGGGTCGTGACCCGTCAGCGTTACTTGGGGGAATGAATCGGACAACCGGCATTCTGGACGTTGTTGAAGCCTCAATTAGAAAGCGGCTCCCGGACAGGATTATTGAAGATATCATCACGTTTCAACTTGAATACGGTTGCGTCTTATGGGTTATTGAAACCGTACAGTTTCAGGAATTTTTAAGAACGGAACTGGTTAAACGCTCCGCAGAACGCGGCATCCCCGTACCGGCTCGGGCTGTAATACCGCACACAGACAAAATATTGCGAATTGAATCCCTTCAACCGCATATGGCAAACAGCTTGATCCGTCTCCATCCATCACAAAAGACATTAATTAGCCAGCTTGAGCATTTCCCCAAGGCCGATCACGATGACGGGCCAGACGCCCTGCATATGCTGTGGGCGGCGGCGCAATCAGGCATCGGCGGTCAGTTCAAATACACGCGTGTACCCGGCAAACGCGGCTCGCGATTCGGCTCTAAGGGGGCTGGTAAATCATGGCAGTATCTAAGATAGTGGATGCTAACGGGCGTCCGTTCACCAAAAAGGATTTAAAGAAAACACAGACGGCAGAAATTGCCGGGCTGCGTCATTCGTTCACCGAGCACCCCTCAAAGGGACTGTCGCTGCAAAAGCTGGCCCGCATCATGGAATCCGCAGAGCAAGGCGACCTAGCAGCACAGGCAAGCTTATTTAACGATATGCTGGAGCGTGACGGTCATATCTTTTCAGAAATGCAAAAACGCAAAAATGCATTGTTAAAACTGGATTGGAATATTAATCCCCCCGAAGATGCAACCCCGACGGAGAAGACGTTTGCAGCAAAAGTCGCGAAATGGTTTAAATCAATTCCTGATTTTGAAGACGTTATCTTAAATGCGTTGGATGCTATCGGTCATGGTTTTTCCGCACAAGAAATTGAATGGGAACAGTATCAGGGCGACTGGCTACCAAAGAAACTGCATTACAGAAAACAGACATACTTTAAAACCACCACGGAAGACGGCAACACTTTACTATTAAATGACTCGATTGAAGGTTCCCCGCTATGGCCTTTTAAATGGTTTGTCCATAAGCACAACGCAAAATCGGGCGATATTGCAGAGTCAGGGTTTGTCCGAGCGCTAGTGTGGCCTTACCTGTTTAAGAATTTCGCTATCCGTGATTTAGCCGAGTTTCTCGAAATTTACGGCCTCCCGGCCAGAATCGGAACCTATCTTCAAGGCGCTACCGAAGAAGAGAAAGACGCGCTACTCGAAGCGCTGGTTACATTGGGCCATGATGCCGCCGGGATTATTCCTTCCGGGACGGAAATAGAGTTTCAATCCGCCGCCGAGGGACAAGCGGCAAACTACGAAGTCATGATTAATTGGTGTGAGCGAACACAATCAAAAATCATTCTTGGTGCAACGCTCACCAGTCAGGCCGATTCACGCTCAAACACGAACGCCCTTGGCAATGTGCATAACGAGGTCAGGCATGACCTGACGGTCGCCGATGCCTGCCAGTTGGAAAGCACGTTCCGTGAACTAATCTTGATGTTATGTCAGCTTAATTGTGGTGAGGACTTCGACGAACGTCGGTTGCCCCGGTTTGTTTTCGACACACGAGAGATTGCCGACTTAGTAAAACTCGCGGACAGTGTGTCGAAACTGGTTGACGCCGGGGTCGATACAATCCCGGTATCATGGGTGCATGAAAAAACCGGTATTCCTCTACCTAAAGACGGTGAACCAACATTAAAACGACGGGATACTATCAATCCGGTTGCGTTATCCCAACGATATAAATCGTTTGCAGCACTCAGCCAGAAAGCCGACGACGATATCGATCAGGCACAATCCGTGCTTGATGATGCACCGGCGGCCCCTGATGCTGTTAATCAGGCTATGTTAAAGCTGATTGCACCAATGGTCACAGCATTGCAACAGGGACAAACGCCGGACGAAGCGCTCGACATTATCGCCGCCAGCTACCCGTTATTGGATGACAAAGAGCAACAACAACTACTGATGCAAGCCATCTTTGTTGCTGATGTATGGGGGCGGCTCAATGCCAACAGCTAACGGCGTTGATTTAAGCTACGTAATCGGCGTGCCGCCCGCAAAGGCTATCGAATATTTCGAATCAAAAGGCTATGCGGTTGGTTTCAACTGGCATGATGTCGAAGCCAGCGCCCACGCAAGCGCCTTCACGGTTGCCGGAATCCTCAAGCAAGATATTTTAGAGGATATCCGAAACTCATTAAACGAGCACCTAAAGAACGGCGGCACGTACAGTGATTTTCAAAAACAAATTATCCCCATTCTTGAGAAAAAAGGCTGGTTGGGTTCGGGGCTGGTTGCCGATAGCGACGGCGTGTTGCAAGGTAAGCGCATACAGCCGCGCCGATTAGAAACTATTTATCGAACCAATATGCAGGCGGCCTATAATGCCGGGCGTTATCAGGAACAATTATCCAATAAGGACAGTCGCCCTTATCTGGAACGTGTCGCCATTGCAGAACGCGCCCGGCGCACCTGTCGCTAAATGGTTTTATTGCTCACATTGACGACCCTATATGGGCCATTCTTTATCCCCCCGATGGTTATCGCTGCCGCTGTCGTTGCCGTGCTCGCTCGGGTCGTGACGTCGAGCGCTTGGGGCTAACGGTACAATCCAGTGAGGGACTATTGGTGGAGGTGTCGCAACCGTGGGGAAATGGTGAAACGCGCACCGTTACCGCGTTTAAAAATCCGCATGATGGCAAACTGTACACGCCGGACGCGGGATTTGGTCACAATCCCGGACAAGGCTATCTGTCATCATTGGGACAGCGTCTGCTTGATCGTGCCACCGTCGCAGATGTCCGCCTTGCCTCAACGGCGGTCAATGAAACACTGAAAAACCCGGCGTTATTAAACGCTGTTTCAAAGGATGTTAAAACGTTTATTGATAATACGTTAATCAATAAGCAAGCCAAAGGAATGCAACGCCATGTCGGAGCGCTCCCAGCCTCAACACTCGACCGATTATCCGAAAAAGGATTACATCCTGAATCAGCCGTTATCACCCTGACGGATAATCATTTGTTAGAAGCTCAAGCGGGGTCAGCCAGTTTGCCTGCGACATTCTGGCAACAATTACCCGCACATGTGCATAAGCCGTCAGCAATATTATTTGACACACAACAGGAAACCCCAAAGTTGCTGTATGTTTTTGATATCGATGATGCCCCCGGAAAACATGTATTGTCAGTTGCAACCCGCTTTAAAAAGCGCGACACACCTCAAGTGAAATCAGACAGCCGGGCAAATCCTATCACTCATGCAGAAACCCTACCCGATGCCGGGACGTTACGTGGCTATGAAATTTTATTTGGTGAGGTGAAATAGATGGTCAGGATTGTTATTGATATCACCCGTGCTGAAAGTGCCTTAAACGATGTGCTCGACAGCCTCGAACACAGGGAACCGTTGATGCGGGAAATTAGCGGCATCATGGCGGATGCAGTGGAAGAAAATTTCGCACAGGAAGGCCGTCCCAAATGGCTACCAATAAAGCGGGACGGAAAAATCTTACAGGATAAGGGGCATCTTGCATCCAGCATCACACCGTTTTCTGATAATGATACAGCGGGTGCGGGGTCTAACTTGAAATATGCAGCAATACAGAATAACGGTGGCACTACTCGCCCACACGTTATCCGCCCCCGAAATAAAAAGGCGTTGGCATTTGGTGGGCGCTTTGCTAAAAAAGTTAATCATCCGGGGTCAAAGATTCCGGCCCGAACGTTCTTGAGTTTAATGGATGATGATTACGACGAAATAGAAAACACCGGGATAGATTATTTATCCCGGCCTTTTGATTAAATGAAAAACGCGCTGCAATTATCGTAGCGCGTTTTTTATGACAATTTGGTAGCGTTACATAGTCCACCCCACAATAAATCCTCCTGAGAGTTTTTAAACGACGTTTAAACGCGGTTGCAATGTCTCGTTTGAATGTGCAAGATAGATTTAATCATTTCCCCTCTTATAACACCCCCTGAACCCCATCACGCCGCCGCCGTTTAATCGGGCTGTCATCATGCCCGAATGAAACTAAAAATCGCCGCATTAACATTCGAACTTCAAGACGCCGGTAACACCATTCAATTACTCCCGGCGGGTAAGTTTCGCGCCACTGATGGTCGCCCGTTTGAGTGCGACGATTGGTTTATCGATGCCGATATCGCCGCAAGCTTGATTGCAAAAGCACAGGCAAAAGCGAATCGCCTCCCCATTGATTACGAACACCAGACATTAAAATCCGCGCAGAACGGCAAACCGGCCCCGGCTGCGGGTTGGTTTAAGCAGATGGAATGGCGCGACGTTGTTGGCTTATTTGCTATTGACGTGGACTGGACAGCCGATGCCGCAAAAATGATTGCGGCAAAAGAGTATCGCTATATATCAGCGGTATTTATCTATGACAAAACCACCGGGCGAGTAATTGAGGTGTTACATGCTGCCCTGACCAATACCCCCGCTCTTGATGGCATGGAAGAAGTAACCCTCGCGGCGGCGTCTTATGCTGCGGGCTACCTTGCCGACTTATCCCGAAACCCACAACTTAACATTGAGGATACAACCGCAATGGAAGACTTACTCGAACAGCTCCGCTGGATGCTGAACTTGCCCCTGTCCGCGACACTGGAAGAGGTAAAAGCAGAGCTGCAAAAGCTGATTGATAAACTTACTGACGGCGCAGGCACCACGGCTGCAAGCGTTAATTTAATCACTTTGTTACAAGAGAAAGAGCAAAAAATCACAGCGCTTTCTCAGCAAACAACCGCGTTAGCCTCGCAGGTTGCCACGCTATCAACCAACGTCCCACAAGACGTCGTTATTAAGCTGCAACATGAAGTTGCCGACCTGAAAGCCGATCGCGAAAAGCGCGCAAAGGATGAAATGGAAAGCGCGATTGTAGCGGCATTATCTGACGGACGCTTAACTAAGGCGCTGGAACCGTGGGCGCGTGATACTGCAAAAACCAATCCGGATGCGGTGAAATCCTTCCTCGCCTCTGCCAAGCCGATTGCATCACTTAATCAGATGCAAACTGACGGTAAAGATTTTGCTCAGTCAGATAAAACCTACGGGCTGGACGCTGACGCGCTGGCGATGTGCGCCACCTTAGGCGTTAGCCCTGAAGAGTTCGCCGCAACCATGAAGGGGGATGCGTAATGGATAGAAAAACCAGCTACCGGGATGGAGAAATTATTCCGGTTCAAATTGCCGCGAACACGGTTATTTATGCCGGGAATATGGTTTGCACAAACGCTGCCGGATTTGCTGTTCTGGCAAGTACTACAACGGGCCTGACAACCGTTGGCATGGCAACAGAATTTATTGATAACCGTGGCGGTGCAAACGGTGATGCTTTTGTCCTTGTGCGTCGGGGTAAAGCCTTCAACTTTGCGAATAGTTCATCCGCCCCGGTATCGCAAGCCCTTGTCGGCAAGTCATGTTATGTCGCGGATAGTCAGACTGTCGCGGCAACGGGAGATATTGTCGCCGGGAAAGTGCTTTTTATCGATGCTGACGGCATTTGGGTTGAGATTTAACAACGGAGAAATGAACTGTGACTATTAACGGTGGAGCAATTAAGAATATTTATGTTGGTTTAAAAACGCTTTTCCAAAAAGCATTTAAAGAAACCAACTCCGATTGGGAAAAGTTGGCAATGAAAGTCACGTCAACAACCAGTGAGGAGCATTACTGGTGGTTAGACCGCTTCCCAAAATTGAAAAAATGGATTGGCGAAAAAGTCGTTAAAGCACTGGGCGCGTTTAAATACACGTTGGTGAATGAAGACTATGAAGCCACCGTCGCCATTAAACGCAATCACATTAAAGACAATCAACTTGCCGGATATAACATTCAAGCCAGTGCGGCGGGTAAATCGGCGAAAGAATGGCCCGCTGATTTGGTTTTTGCATTATTGCCCGGTGGTTTCATTAATGAATGCTACGACGGTCAACCGTTCTTTGATACTGACCATCCCGTCGGCAAAAGCTTTGTTTCCAATAAAGGGAAAAAAGCCTTATCCGCTGCTACGGCTGCGGCAGCAAAAGCCAGTTACGGGGCAGCAAGAACGGCAATGCGAAAATTTAAGGATGATGAAGGAGCTGCGTTAAAAATTAAACCCAATTTATTAGTGGTTCCGCCAGCATTAGAAGATGTCGCCCGCACGATTTGTGAGGCTGAAAAGTTCGAGAACGGCGACCGCAACATCTACAAAGGCACCGCAGAAGTATTGGTCGTTGATGACTTGGACGACGACGCACAATGGTTCCTGTTTGATACTAATCAGATTATCAAACCTCTGATTTTCCAAGAGCGCGAAGCGCCAGAGTTTGTTAATCAAACCAACATAGACTCTGACGATGTATTCAATAAAGCAGAATACAAATTCAGTGTTGAGGCTCGCGGCGCGGCTGGGTATGGATTCTGGCAAATGGCTTACGGTTCAACGGGAGAGGAAGCGTAATGAAAGTTCGTATTACTGCAAAACGTGACGGCTTTTGCCGTTGCGGCATGTCGCACTCAAGCGAAGCAACAACCCACCCGGAAGGCACATTCACGAAAGCTCAAATCAAAGAGCTACAGGAAAGCCCACAACTGGTCGTTGAGTTATTGAAGGATGACAAGGAAGCCACACCACCAACGGATATCACTGCGTTGTTAGTTGCCGAGCGTCAGAAAATAGAAGACGAATATAATCGCCTGTTGGTGGAGGAGAGAACCCGACTGGCGGAGGAAAGCGCCGCTGCTCTGGAAACGGAAAAAGCCAAATTAACGGCAAGTCTCGAAGCTGACAAGGACGATAAATCCAAACAGAACGAGGCTGACACTAAAGAAGACAAAGCCGCGAACAAAGGTAAATAGCAATGTACGCACAGCGACAGGACATGGAAGACGTTTTTGGATTGAAAGAAGTTATCACCCTGACTGACAGAAACCGGCTGGGAGAGATTGACGACGTGGTTTTGCGAAAAGCTTTAGCGCGGGCCAGTTCTGAAATTGATAGTTACATCGGTAGCCGTTACACGCTCCCTTTGTCTGCTGACATCATCCCGGAGGCGTTAGTGGATCGTTGCTGTGATATCACTCGTTTCAAGCTCTGCGGAACAAGTGGCGTACAACTGACAGAGGAAATCCGGGCGCGTTATGAAGACGCCGTCCGGTACTTGGAGCAAATCGCGTCAGGCAAAATCAAACTAGGCACAGGCGGGATAGGCACAGCAAAGACCACTAACACAGTGAAATTTGCGTCCGGTGGTCGCCAGTTTGGCAGAGATAAAACCAATGGAGGTGCATTTTGAATCCAAGTGATATCGAGCATGCTATTTGTGAGCGTCTTCGGGCTGGACTCGGCAGGATGGTTGACAGTGTACAAAGCTATGGCGGCGAGCTGGATGGCAATCCGCATGAAATTATCCGGGTATTGCCGGGCGCGTGGGTGACGTTTGGTGGCATTCACAAGACTGAGAAAACCAACACTACCGGACGTAAATTTCGTGACCATGCACGCTTTGCGGTGATAGTTGCTGACCGAAACATCCGCAGCGAAACAGCCTCGCGACAGGGTGGCGTATTGGAAAGCGAAGTCGGAACAAACCTTCTTGTGACTGCCGTTCGTCGTTTACTGACTGGACAGTCATTGGGCTTAAAAATCTCTTGTTTGACTCCGGGTCGTGTTCGCTCGCTGTTTAATACACAGTTAGAACAACAGGCCGTATCAGCGTTCGCTTGCGAATTCGACACCAGTTGGTTCTATTCCTCATTGGACGATAGCCGATTCCCTGAAACCCCATTAAACCCGGCTGGCGAAGTAGACATCACGCATCCGGATTACCCGTTCACCCGTTATCGGGGTGCGATTGATGAGCCGTACCCGGACTTAAAAACCATCAAGCTGAAAATTGATGAAGTCAACACCCCGTTAAACCCTGACTTAGAAGGACAAGTCACCTATGACTAAGACATTAACGGTCATTGCTGCAACGGGCGTTGAAGTCCCGATGTATGCAGACCCTAAACACTATATTACTGATGCAGAAGCGGTCACGGTTGAGGATAACGCCTATTATCGCCGCTGTATTAAAAGCGGTGATTTAGTGTATCCACCTGCGCTGCCGGAACCCGAAGTCCTGACAGTCGCAACCGACAGCAAAGCCAAGAAAAAAGGGGCGACAGATGGCGAGTGATAACATTACGCTTGAACAAATCCCGGCAAGCACCCGTAAACCCAGCAAGCATATTGAATTCAATTTAAAACTAGCAGTAACAACGTTACCCACTAACCGTCAGACAGTATTAATCATTGGTCAGATGTTATCACCGATTGCCGGAACAATGGTGGCACCACTGACAACACAATATGTGTTTTCCGATGATGAAGCAGCAAGCTATTTCGGGCGTGGGTCGTTGGCGCATTTGATGGCAAAAGAAGCCATGACCGCGAATCCGTATATCAATTTAAGCGTTATCGGGGTTGAAGATGCGGAAGGAAGTCAGGTCGCAAAAGGTTCATTAAAACTGACCGGTACGGCAACCAATGCAGGCGTAATCAGCTTGTATATCGCCACCACTCGAATTGATATAACCAGTCGTAACGGTGATGACGCAGCAACGTTGATGGCGTCACTTGTCACCGCTTTAAATAAAAACCCTGACTTACCCGTCACAGCGGCAATCACAGCCGAAACGGTGACAATTACAGCTAAAAACAAAGGCGCATTTGGTAACGATATTATTTTGCGGGCAACCTCTACCGTTGCCGGAATTACCAGTGAATTAACGCCGATGGCAGGTGGACTGCTGGAAGTTGATATCCGCGATGCATTAGCGGCTATCTTCGCCGCACGATTTAACATTCTGGTTTGCCCGTTCTCGTCTGAGGATGCGTTAACCGCATTACGTGACCACTTGGACAAGGTAAGTCATCCGATGGAGCAACGTCCCGCGATTGGCGTTGCAGGTTGGCGTAAATCGTTTGCAACCGGAACCACACTGACCAAGAAAATCAACAGCGGGCGAGTCATGGTCGGTTGGCACAATGATTCAGCTCTGATGCCGTGCATTATTGCAGCAGGATTTGCGGCAGTGACCGCCAGCGAAGAAGATCCCGCCCGCCCGTTAAATGGCCTGCCGATTTTGGGGCTGGACGTGACGTCGCTTGAATCTCAACCGGGACGAACAGAACAAGAAGCCACGCTCTATAACGGCTTGACACCGTTAGAAGTTGGGCCGGGAGACAAAGTTCAAATTGTCCGGGCCATCTCAACATATACCGTTAATGATTCTGGAACGGATGATATCTCACTATTGGATATCACCACGATCAGGACTCTGGACTATACCCGAAAAGCGATTGTTGAGCGCTGGAGCCTACGTTTTCCGCGTGAAAAACTGAGCGAAAGAACCCCACCGAAAGTGCGTTCTGAAACGCTGGACGTTTTATTCCTGCTTGAACGATTAGAGATTCTGGAGAACGTTGAAGCAAACAAAGCTAAGTTGCTTTCAGAGCGCGACTTACAAAATCCGGGAACGCTTAACGTTAAGATTCCTGCGGATGTGGTTAACGGCCTGCATGTTATCGCTGGCGTTATCGACCTGTATTTATAAGGGGGGTTAAATGGCTGATGAATACGTCGGCGCTATCTCGCTGGAACTGGATAGTCGCGAAATCGAAGTCACCGAAGTTTCGGTCAATATACAAACAGGCCGAAAACTGGTTAAAACGATGAATAAATCAGGCCGTGCGAAGGGCTTTGCGCGTGGTGTTGAAGAAATTGAAATCGATGTTACCGCCGTTGTTCCGCTTGATGGTGAAGTCGATTGGAAAGGCATTGAAGGTGCGAAGATTACCACAACGCCAATCAGCGGCAGCGGTGGTAAACGAACGTCTTATCAAGACTGTTTTACAACCAGCGTTGGTCGTCAGTACACCGTTGATAATGAAGCTCGCATCAATTTAAAAATGAATGCACTACGTGAGGTTATCGAGTAATGAACGGTATACGCATAGCGTTAGATTATGGTGTTGAATTCGACGGTGTTATCCACTACGACTGTGAAGTCGGCTTGCCGACGGTGGGAGCTTCCAGTGCGGCGGTGGTTGAAACGGTAAACCGTTTCGGCTCAATGGATACGCAGGAAGCACAGACATTCTATTCTGTTGCACTCAAAGCCTATTCATTAATCAGTTTGGGAGATATCCCGAAAGAGGAAATCACCGGAGCACTGATTGATGCCGCCTTATTGGACGATGATTACGACCTGATTGTCGCTGCGATTAATGACCTGAAAAAAAAGCGCAAGCGCGGGAAGACGCGCTCGCCGGATACCGTCTCGCCGTCCTTGCCCTCGGACGATACGGAATCACCGAAGGCCAAATCGGGCGAATGAGCATGACAGAGCTTGAGGGATATCTTTCCGCGTTCGGCAAGTTAAACGGCAAGAAAACCTCTCGCTTACCTTCTCGGGATAAAGACGGACACACAAAGCGCTTTATATCAAAACGTCAGAAAAAAGGAGCTTAACGCGCCATGAGTAATCGAAACCTTGAAGTTGCAATGACGCTGACAGCAAACGATCGGGCATCAAAGCCGGTATCCGCTGCTGTTAGTCAGTTAGTCGAGGCGACAAGCAAAGCAACCAAGGCAAGCGAAAAGCAAGGCGCAGCACAGACGAAAGCCGCTGCCGAGGGTGAAAAAGGTACAAAACAAGCATCCAAAGCAGCGGCAGAACTGGCAAACAGTATCGGTAAGACTAACCGAGCCAGTGAACAACAGGTTAATGCACAGCGAAAAGCCTCAGCCGAGGGAATTAAAACAGCCCGAACGCTAATGAGCGAACAACAAAAAGCTGCACGAGCAAGGGAAACTCTCGGCATTCGCTCTGAACATAGTATCCGTCGGGAAATTCAACAAACCGAGGCCGCTTATAATCGTCTAGCCCGTTCAGGCACCCTGTCTGCCCGTGAGCAATCCCGCGCTTACAATCAGATGCGCGGGCGTGTTGCTGAACTACGAAAAGAAATGCAAGGCGTTACCCGGTTACAGCAGATAAAAAACATCGGTTCTGGTGTGGCGCAAATTGGTGCAGGAATCACCGCAGGCGCAATGGTGCTGGCTCAACCGGTTAAAAATCAAATGAGTTTTGATCGCCGGGTTGCCATGATGGCAAATACAGCTTATGAAGGTGAAGGTATCGAAGGCCGTATTAAAGGCAAAGAAACACTATCTAAAAGCATTCGGACGGCGGTTGAGTATGGAGGCGGCACAAAAGAAAGCGCCGCCGAGGTGCTCGATAAGATGCTAGCATCCGGCGCAGTTAGCGCGGATTCTGCAAACAATTTACTCCCTATTTTACAAAAATACTCGACGTCTACCGGGGCCAGTACTTCTGACTTAGCCGGGATTGCGATTAGTTTAAAACGCTCATTTGGTGTTGAAGATAAAGACATCGAGAAAGCGTTAAACATGGCAATTGTTGCCGGGCAAGCGGGTTCATTTGAATTGGCAGACATGGCGCAATATTTACCCAACCATTTAGCCGCCGCCGGTAATGCCGGTATGAGGGGGTTAGATGATTTCGCAACGTTGCTGGCCTTTAACCAGACATCAGCAATTACCGCTGGCAGCAGCCCGCGAGAAAGGCGTTAACGCAATTGATGGTTTTGTCGGCATCATTGATAAAGTGGTCGCCAATGACAATCAATATCAGGCATTGCAGGAAAAATTAAAAACCGCTAAAGGGGCTGATCGTCTTGAAACATTGAACTCGATGTCCTCAATTTTGGAAGGTTCAGCCGTTGGTAAAATGGTTAACGACCAACAGGCACTAAAAGCCCTTATCGGTTATCGGGCCAACCGGGATTATGCAAAAGAAGTGACCGACGCGAGCAACGCTCAACGAAACCTATCCGGCGACCAACTGGCAGGTAATGTCAACTTTGAGGTGATTAAATCAACCAATGATTTTCAAACAGAACGCCTGAGCAATGCAAAAGATTTCGGCAGCATGGATGCCATGACGCCGCTATCAAATGCTATCGGAAAAGTATCTCAGGAGTTAAGCGATTTAAGCTTGAGATTTCCGGATTTTACCGCATGGGTTGCAGGTTCCACCGATGGATTAAAAGCGCTTGCCGCTGCTGCAATGGCTATCGGTGGCGCAAAAATGTTGTTAGGTAATGGTGGTTTGAGTGGTGCTGGTGGTGGCTTAGGTGGCCTTACTGGCTCCGGTGGTGGTGGCGTGATGCGGTTTCCAGAACGTTTATTAAACGCGACACAGGGAACCACAAACGCCGTTCCGGTGTTTGTAACCAACTGGCAGGATAACCAAGGCTCAGGTAATGACGACTTTGAAAAACCAGACCTTGATACAGGTTTATTAAATGGTGCGTTAGCATTGGTTACAGAGCAATGGAACATTGCGGAAGAGGCAAAAAGACAAGGTATTTCACCGGCTGAACTTGCCGCCAGGCGCGGCGAAGAACGCGGAGAAAAGGCCAATAAATGGTTAGAGGAAATTGGATTTAACCCGAATAAATTTCTTGAAGAAAACGTCTTTTCACCTGTCTCTGGTTGGTTCAACTCCCTTGTATCTGGCGGCAATGTAAATCAGCCTCCGGTTGTTTCAGGAAACCGCACCCATTAACCTTAGTAATATAACGAAATTAATTGTTGATGGACGCACTCTGCGGAAGTGGTTAACCAGCATAACGATATAAAAATAAAACGTGGTTATGTGGGAGCAGAATTATAATGGCATGGTCTGAATATATGCTTGATGCTTCATTTCGGGGCGTTCGCTTTGATGTCATTCAGACGCGGGACTCTGTATCACGTTCGGTGGCTGTTCATGAATACCCTTATCAGGACGGCGGCGACGTCGAAGATTTAGGCCGTCAGCCTCGCAATAGTCGCATGACTGCGCTGTTTTGGGGTGATACTTACGAACAACAATTACAAGCCTTTATCGTCGCACTGGATACTTACGGAAGCGCTGAACTGATACACCGATTTTTGGTTCAATGCCTAATATGCAATGTATCGAATACGGCATCGACCACACACGCCGACAATGTCGATCATTGCTATGTTGAGCTGGTGTTTCTCGAAGCTACCCCGGCAACCCGTTTTTTATGCAAGAGTTCACTCTGTCAAAACTGGACGAAATACGCAATAAAATTCAGGGGTACTTGATGGGTTGCAAGGTATTTTAGATGCAGTTATTGCGCCATTAAAGACAGCACAAAAATACATGGCAAAGATTAAAGCGCTTGGCTCTGTCATGGTTAATATGGTGACGGTATTTCGTGTGTGATATTGTTGGTTTTATCAGTAGTGTGAAGGATTTTATTAACTATCCGGGCGCATTTTCTTAGCGACCTGCGCTCCGCTTTAGACTTAACCTCGTTGAGTTCAAAATCATCAACAACAAACAGTATTACCGCATATAGTGATAATACGATTTCAGACTGGAAAGAAACCAAATATCAATTAAACGCGATTGCGGCTATCCCTAACGCCATGATAACCGGTGAAACTGACGCGCCGGTCAGTATGCCTGCCGGTGCCACACTGGATGATATCAAAGAGCTAAACGCCATTGTGACTGCCGAAGTTGCCGCCGAGCTGACAAAAAATGCCGTAGAGATTTTGACCGACAAAGAACAGCTTGAAAAGCTTTCCCCTGATGACATCGAAATGATTGTGAATGATGTCCGGGAATCACTACAGAACGTTATTGACCAACATCGCGAACTGTACGAGCCTGAAATGCAAAGCGTCAGCAGTAGCCCGACAGATATTGCGTTGCGCTGGCAACCGGTCGTCTTGTCGTTAAAAGATATCGCGCTTGATGTACAAAATCTTGGCAATGCCGCCATTATGGCCCGCCCACCACTGGTACGCCGACGCATTGAGTCTGACTGTAATTTCCATTTACTCGCGCATAAGTTATACGGGGATTATCAACGCGCCGCCGAACTGTATCGGTTAAATCCTACTATCCGGGATTCTAATAATATCAAACAAGGTGATTTCATTTATGCCTACGCCAGATAATCAAACTCAAGACAATATCGACATTAACACGGTGAGCGTGATTATTAATGGGAAAGCTCACAGCAGTTGGACGCAATACAGCATCGACTCAGATTTTCTGACCCCTGCGGATGCGTGGAGCGTGTCTCTTGGTATCCCGGACGGCATTTTCCCGGATGATATCGCCGCAGGGATGCCCGTTACGGTTCAGGTTGGAAATGATACGGTTTTAGACGGTCGCATAGACCGCCGCCGCCGTTCTGTTCGTCGTGGTCAGACTACGCTATCGCTTAACGGACGGGATAAAGCCGGGATGTTGTATGACTGTTCCGCCCCCATATTTACCGCAAAACAACTGACATTAGAAGAAATTGTCGCCAGTATTGTTCGCCCTTTTGGTATTACAAAAATCCGTATTGATGCTGAGGCAACCACTATTAGCGACAAAATCAGCGTTGAACCGGGGGTGTCAGCTTGGGAAGCGCTGACCCGTGCTGCTAAAAATAGCGGCTTATGGCCTTGGTTTGACCCTGATGGGACGTTAGTTATCGGCGGGGCCGACTACACAATGCCGCCTGTAGCGTCGTTAATAATGCGTTTTGAAGGGGACGAAAATAACGTGATTTCAATTGATGAAACCACATCAATTGAAGGCAGTTTTTCTGAGTTAACGTTATTGGGACAAGGTCACGCGCAACGGTCATCGGGTAGCAGCAAAAGTAAAGATATTGGCATTGTTGATATCAGTTCCAACGAAAGCAGCAATAATGATTATGTGACCAGTTCTGCCGAAATTGGCTCACACAACATGAAAGTGGTTGTCTCTGACCTTGACATCCCATTTTATCGACCTAAAATCGCTACAGCAGGCGATATTGATAATATTGAACAGTTACGCTATCAGGCGCGAAAAATGCTTTCTGATGCGAAGCTGAACGCGTTTGATTTGGTTGTCGAAGTCAGAGGCCACAGAACGTCTGATGACGTTTTATGGTCGCCCGGACAGCGCATTCATGTTATTAGCGAACCTCACGACATAGACAGCGTCTATTTTTTGATGTCTCGCACGTTTATTGGTGGGCGCAATTCTGGCACCTATACCGTATTGGGACTTAAACAAGATGGTGTCTGGATACCAGATGCATACAAGAAAAAGAAAGAAAAACGCAAAGCAAAAAAAGGCAGTAAAAAAGGCAAGAAGGAGATAGGCATTGTCGACATTAGCTGAAATCAGTAAACAGGTTAACCGTCAATTAAACGGCATTAGACAGGCATTTAGAGGGGTGTTAACTCGCGTTAACAGTACTGGAGCCGCACAGGCTGTGCAGGCCGAAGCTCTGAACAATGAACCGTTGCAAGACGTCGAATATTTCCAACATTACGGCCTGACCAGTAATCCGCCTGCCGGAACGGCGGCAATCATGCTACCGCTGAACGGTAAAACGAGCTATAGTATTGTTATTGCGACAGAGCATGGACAATATCGATTGCAGGGTTTGAAATCCGGAGAGGTGGCAATCTATACCGATGAAGAAGCAAAAATTGTTTTAAAGCGTGGACGAATCATCGAAGTTGATTGTGATATTTACCGGGTTAACTGCCTGTCATTCGAAGTCAACGCCAGTGATAAAACAGATTTTAATACACCCATGCTGACTACTAGTGAACAAATGACAGCAAAAGCCAAAATCACCGGGCAAGGTGGCATGGCGATATCTGGTGGAAATGGCGGCGTAAGCGCAACTATTGACGGAACGTTAAAAGCCACGCAAGATATTGTCGCTGGAACCGTTAGCGTACAAAAGCATATTCACAACGGCGACTCCGGCGGCACAACCAGCCCGCCGAAACAATAAATTCCCCCCTGAACCCCATCAACCCGCAATTGTTTATCCATGCAGCCATAATCGCTGCATGGATATGCTAATTGACCCAAAAACCCGCGATTACAACGGCTGTACAACTGACACACTGGCGAACGCCGTTTATTTGCGCCTGATGACTCCGCTTGGTAGTTGGTGGGCTGATCCGACATTAGGGTCACGACTTCACGAACTGGAGCGGGAGAAAGATTTATCCAGAGTTTATCGACTGGCGAAACAGTATGCCGAGCAGGCATTACAACCGCTAATTGATGATAAACGCGCTCGCTCTGTTACTGTCACGACAACCCGCTACCGAACAGGACTTTTGTTATTAAACGTTAGCGTTATTGATGCGACAGACAAAGAACAGGTATTTAAACACCCGGTGAGGCTGACATAGTGCCGTTCTTAACCAAGACTTTTGCCACTTTGCGCGATGAATTGTTGCGCGACCTGAAAAACGGTATCCCGGATGCTGATATCGACCCGGATAGTGATTATTTTATCCGGGCATCCTCTATCGCCAGTCTTGTTGCCGGAATTCATCGCGATCAGGCGTGGATTGTTCGTCAAATATTCCCCGATACAGCGGACACGGAATACTTAGAACTACACGCCCGGACGCGTGGTTTAAGACGTAAAAGTGCTACTTTTGCGACAGGTTCAATCACGGTTACTGGTGAACCGGGTTCCAGCCTTCCTGCGGGTTCCGAAATTAAGCGTGAAGCCCGGTCATTATTTACGACCGACGATGCCGTCATCGCTGATGATGGCGTCATTAATGTTCGCATTCAAGCGTCTATCGCGGGGACTCAAGAAAACACCTCTGCGGCAATGAATGGGACGTTAGTTAGTGCGCCGTTCGGTGTCGATAGTACAGTCATTATTGAACCGCTATCCGGGGGAACTGATAACGAAACCGACGCCGATTTACTCGCCCGGCTCTTAGAGTTAATCCGCCGCCCGCCTGCGGGGGGGAATAGATATGATTTTAGACGCTGGGCGATGGAGGTTGACGGCGTAACTGGTGCATATGTATATCCCTTACGGCGTGGTCTTGGTACAGTTGATGTTGTTGTCATCAGCGGTGCCGGTTTGGCATCACCTGAAATCATTCAAGCTGTTCAAGACTATATTGATGACGTCCGCTCAGTAACGGCAAAAAATATTCTAATTCTGACGGCAACATTAAAACCTGTTGATTTCGATATCGAAATATCGTTATCCGGTTTAACTGTAGAGGACGCATCAGCGCAAATCGTATCTGTTATTGAGGCTGCAATTACTCGATTAGCACCGGGAGAAGCCTTAATTATAAGCCAGATTGTCGCGCAGATACTGACCATAACAGGCGTTATGGACGTTAATATTGTTTCTCCTACTCGCAATATCTTGCCGACCGTTAATGAGCACGTCATTGAGTGGATTAAAGCAGGTAATATCCACATTAGGAGGATGTCCGATGAATAGCGCCAACCTCTTGGCGTTATTATTACCGCCAGTCAGTTATGATGATAAAGGCCCAAGGATAAGCGCTGAATTAGCCGCAGAAGGTGCACAACTCGATGCAGTGAAAGCAAAATCAATAGAGATATTAAGCGCGGTAACACCTTTTAATGCCGGAAATTTGCTTGCAGACTGGGAGCGGGTTTACGGTTTGGTTATACATGCTGAGGCAACTTATCAAGAGCGGTTATCTCGCGTTCTTGCAAAGATGGCGGAGACTGGCGGTTTATCTATTCCCTATTTTATCAACCTTGCTGCTGCAATGGGGTATGACATCACTATTGATGAACTACAGCCTTTTAGGGTGAGCGCTAATCGTTGCGGAGACACGCTCTACACTGAGGATATTATTTGGGTATGGCGTGTAAACATATTGAATTCAGAAATACCAACCTATCATTTCAGAACTGGCGCATCAGGTGCAGGCGAGAGATTATTAGCGTTTGGCGACTCACAACTTGAAACGGTTTTTAATGATCTAAAACCAGCCGAAACGTTGTGTATTTTTGCGTATCAAAAACCCCCTGATTTATCCCCAATTGATTTAACAACTCCAGAGTTAGATCTTCGCGTTCGTTATTTGTGTGCCAGTCCTCATGCTGAATGGGGTGAAGATGGCCTTCTACACTATGCGCCCCCTAACATCTGGCCTCTCGCATATAAGAATGGTATAGCTGTTGGTAGGCATGAGCCAGAGCGACAGTCCACGAACTATTTCCCACGAACAACCACACCAGAAACCGCGCCCAGCTCTAGCTCTGGCGCAGGCTCCGCGTTTTCTTCATCAAGAAAAACTATTGCGGGAATTCCTACAGCAACATACAGGTTTACGACCGCATCCAATTTAACGACTGCATATTCGTTAGTGGGTGGTACCAATTTCTTATCAGGTGGCGGGAAAATAGCGTATTCAGTTTTCGTCAGCACAGAGCAAGAGAATAAATCCATTGTTCTATATGCTGACATAACCGATTACACCCCCATTCCGATATCAAGTATGCCAAAGCGCCTCATGATTAAGCACGATAGACCGGTGGGGCAGCCGCGATTCTGTTGGCTAGGGCTTCGCGGAATAGCAGACGTCTTAATCGCTGATGTAAATGGATTTCAAGTCGAGGCTGGGGATATATGTAGTTCTCCTATACTGACGGGATCATCATCAGCAACACGTGAACAAGCTGATGTTTTCGTCCAAGCCATTGGCGCTAAGGGTATCAGGCTAATTTTCACCAACGGTGACGTGGAAGAACATCCGCACAATGGCGCATTTGAGTTCCAATTACCTCTATCTACTCGCGACTGGGGCACCAGATACTGCAAGCGGATTGAATTTATTACTAATTAATAAAAGGAGTGTCATATGAACAATCCTATGCCACCTATCAACACCCCGGACAATAAATTCCATGATGGAAATCCGTTAACTGGCGCTCAGGGGACAATTGTCACCGCTGATTTCATGAATAACACACAATCATCTGTTATTAATGTTCAGACTGAGTTAAAAAACATATTAACAGCCGCAAATATCCAAGCTAGTGATACTCAAACAGATCAAGTATTACAATCATTACGTTCATTATTTATGCAATGTGATAATAATTTTAATGATATTAATGATATAGCTACTGCCCGTCAAAATCTTAACTTGAAAGATGCCGCGCTCCGGAGCGTTGGCACTGGTGTGAATCAGATTCCTGATATGTCTTCGTTCAGCTCAAGCGTTGGCACGGGCGGAAGTTTGGGCGCTGCTGGCTTTCAGCGCCTCCCCGGTGGGTATATTCGACAATGGGGAACATCTGTTGCTAATGCCAGCGGCGACGTAACAATAAACTATCCAGTTGCTTTTTCGGTAAAACCGGATGCGGTTTACTTTGGATATAAGCAGTCGTCAGTGCCAACAGCCATACAGTCAATTATTGTCAATGATGCTGCGTCTTCTAATATTGGAGCAGTTTGTCGCGCTTATAAAATTGATGGGACAGGAGTCATTACGGGCAGTACTAATGCATTTTATTGGGTCGCAGAAGGAAAAATATAATGTTTTATTACAGTAAAGAAATGAACGCATTTTATCTGGCAGACGGTAAAGATAACTATCTTTCTGCTGGAACATGGCCTGCTGATGCCGTTGGCGTTTCACTAGATATTTTTAACGAATTTTCTGATGTGCCACCAGAAGGCAAAATTCGTGTAGCTGGTCAGGATGGATTACCTAAATGGCAAGACATTCCACCCCTTACGAAAGAGCAATCAATAGAATTTGCTGAAGTAGAAAAAAGTCGTCAAATTAGTAGTGTAAATAATTACATAAACAGTAAACAATGGCCCGGAAAAGCAGCAATCGGTAGACTAAAAGACGATGAACTGATGCAATACAATTTGTGGCTGGATTATCTCGACGCCTTGGAAGCAATAGATATAATTCAAGCTCCTGATATAAAGTGGCCCCAAAAACCATAAATAGGACACAGATGTTAAATAGTTATTAGGACAAGGTTAGTTCTCAGTGGTGTTGATCTATAAAAAACAATCTGTATTGCCGCCGCGATATTTATTGCATTGTGCAAAAGACTGGTAAAACATTAGCTGCTTAATATGCAATATACATCGCGTCGTTATGCAAAAAAAATCGCGTCGGTACACCCTGCGCCATTGCCAACGCCGCATATTTCTTTAGTGGTTGATATTTTCGATTATCTGCCAATTATTGGGGCAACGACAACCATTCATGGATTAAAAAGAACCGTAGCAGGAACGGAAGGAAAAGTAATTCATATCCCAATTGGTACCTGGGCACCGCCTTATGCTGCCCCCATGGGACCACAAAAGGATGATGAACTGTTTATGGGAAGCCGCACAGTGATTGTTGATGGTGACCCGCTTACTTACCGTTTATTACCAACGCTAAGCTGTAATATTGTCGGTATCCCCGCGCCATTTCGCCCGAGACAAAAAGATAAGCCCATACCTAAAGCGTTGAGCTTACCGCTTACCGCTAATATTGCCTTACCCCACAATGTTCATGTAGGGGGAATTCCCACCATAAGCATGATGGCTATGGCTATGAAGGCTGGTTTAGGCGCTTTTAAACGTCTTAAGAAGACCAAGGGCTTTAAAAATGCCATGGATAAATTTAAGAGCCTCCGCCAAAAATTGTTTAAAAACATGGATAGCGGTTTCTTTAAATGCAAAGTTTTACGCGCGGAGCCGGTTGATATTCGTGATCGCAGTGTGAGTTTACAGCACATTGACTTCACGGTGAGTGGCCGCTTTCCGTTAAATTGGGTTCGATACTATAGTTCCGCTAATATTGATGAGGACGGGTACTGTGGTCTTGGCTGGCGTACTCTGGCAGACACTGCTTTGCATTACCATCAGCAACAAGGTTACTGGCAGATTGAGCTACCTGATGGCCCACTTGGTTTTATGGAAACACCGAAAGCAGCGGGTCGGTCCCATGCTGTTTATGGTGTACCTGCGGGGCAGCTTTGGTATGAACAAGATCAACAGGGCACTCATTGGTTGGTGGAAGCCGATGATGTTATTTGGCGTTTTACCGATCAAAGTAAGCAAATATCTCCATATAACGTTCTTCATGTTTCAAAATTGGAAGACAGGAACGGTAATCAGTGGCAGTTTATTTATCAAAATGATCAACTTGTTAAGTTAGTTGAACATAGCAACATTGATGCTACCGGGCGAGAGATAATCGTTACAACGGAACAGCATCGTATTTTACAGATGTCTCTGTATGACACGCATCAATCTGATGACAGTCAATATGAACTGGTCACTTATGAATATGATGGTTTTCGTCAGCTATTTCACCATATCGATAATCAGGGCTACGCCCGGCAGTTTCTCTATCAGGATAATTATTATCTGTGTGCCCATCGGGATCGACTGGGGCAAACTTTCTATTATGAATATGATGATAATAAAGCCGTTATCCGCGCCTGGGGTGATGGCGGGCTTTATGATTACCACTTTAACTGGATTGAAGAGTGTAAAGAGCTTGAAGTAACAAATTCACTCGGCCATACCTCGTTAATTCGTTTCAGTGAAGATGGGATACCAGTATGTGAGATAGACCCAGAAGGCGGTGCAACCTTTTTTGCCTACGATGACTGGGGCCGCACGGTGATGGTAACGGAACCCGGTGGCAGAAAAACTCAATGGGAATACGATGAACAGGGGAATCTGGTTAAAGAGTCAGTTAATGGCGAAACTGAATTTTCTGTTATTTACCAGAATAATCAGCCGATAACCATTACCGATACTGGCGGTGGAGTCTGGCAATATGAGTATGACTCCCGGAATAATCCGACTAAATTGACTAACCCGCTTCAGATTAGCCAGCAGTATCGCTATGACGATTTAGGGCAGCAAATTGAAACTATCTATCCCAACGGTGCATCGGAGTTATTTTGCTATACCCCGTTGGGTTTTCTCCTGACCAGAACTGACACAGCACAACAGGTAACAACATACCGTACTGACTACCGTGGCAACCTGCTCGAAGAAACTAACCCATTAGGTCATATCATCCGTTATCGCTACGATGGTAAGGACCGGTTAATACGCGTTGATGGTTTCAATCAAAAGCCAGTGCATATTGCTTATGATGCCGAAGATCAGGTAATTGCTTACCGTGATGAAGCCGGGCTTGAAACTCAATTAACCTATAACGGTACCGGTGAAGTTACCGGTTGTCGCACACCAGACGGTGAATGGATCCGCTACTACTACGATACTGAAGACCAACTGACTGGCGTTGAAAACCAGCGTAACCAGCGCTGGCAAATTAAACGAGACAGCCTGGGGCGCATTATTGAAGAGGTTGATTACTGGGGGCAAAGCCGCCATTACCAGTACGACCTGAATAACCATATGGTGGCAAGCCGTGATGCATTGGGTGATACGCTGAATTTCCGCTATGACCGACAGGGAAATCTGATAGAAAAACGTCACAATGATATGCCGTTAACACAGTATCAGTATAACGCCAGACGGCAGATCACTGCATGTCATAACCCGTGGCGAAAACTGGAGTGGTCATATGATAACGCCGGGCGCTTAACCGAAGAGTCGCAGGACGGTTTTGTTATTCAGCATCGTTATAACGCGGCGGGGCAATACACGGGCCGCGTTAGCGATATGGGCAATGAGATAACGCTGGGCTATAACTCAGCGGGTCAATTGAGTGACATTCAGCTTAATCAGGATGAGCCAATAGCGTTTGATTATGATGAGCTGGGGCGGGTTAAACAGGAAAAATTCACGGAAACACTGAGGCGAGAGCTGGACTACAATGAGCAAAGTTACATTACCGCTCAACGGGTTTTCAGCGATACCCAGCCGTTATTTGAAACGATTTATCAGTATGACAGCGTGGGCCATTTAACTAAACGGCAGGATAGCCTGTGGGGGACTGATACTTATCATTACGATAAGGTGGGCCGTCTGGTCACCCATTCCGATCCGCTGGGTAAAATCAAAACCTTTGTTTTTGATGCGGCGGGTAATCGCCTGAAAGATGTGGTTCAGCAACGTTATCACCGGGATGAAGATGGCGAAGCGCTCTATCGTGACAGTACGCTGGATGGCGTTCGCTATGTTTATGATCGGGTGGGGCAGTTGGTTAAACGTCAGCGTGATGGCGGTGAAGCAGAACAGTTTGTATGGAATGAAAGCCGGCAGCTAATCGCTTATCAAAAGAATGGGATATCGACAGAATACGCTTATGATGGTCTGGGTCGACGCATCTGTAAGAAAACGCCTGAACGGGTGAGTTGGTATTTCTGGCAGGGAGATGCTTTGCTGGCTGAGGCTGAAAAGCCGATTGATTTTATTACTGAACCTGACAACAACAGCGATATTACCCAACCTTGCTTACTCACCAGAGCAAACAGTGAGCAATTCCGGCAGGCGCAGCTTAAATGTCTGTTTGAGGATTTAAGAGAGTACGTTTATTACCCCGGTAGTTTCAGGCCTCTGGCGCTAATTGATAACCAGCAGCGGCAAAAAACATCTTATTACTATCACTGTGATATTAACGGCGCACCGCTGCGTTTAACGGATGCCGCCGGTCATATTGTCTGGTCGGAAAGAAGTGGTGTGTGGGGTGAGAAAGGAACGGTTTATGCTAATCAAATCCACAACCCACTCAGGTTTCAGGGGCAGTATTTTGACGAGGAAAGTGGTTTACACTATAACCGGTATCGGTATTATGATCCGGTTAGTGGGGGGTATGTTAGTCAGGATCCGATAGGGTTGGCGGGGGGACTGAATATATATGCTTACACACCAAATGCGTTAAGTTGGATCGATCCGCTTGGGTTGAGTTGTTCAACGGATGCAAAAAAATTAGGTGATAATTTAGGTAACAGACCGACGGTAAATTATCGTGCTCACCATATGGTCATGTCTAATTCTAAAGATGTACGTATGCGTTGGCTAAGAAGGAAAATGGATAATTTGGGTCTTGATATTAATGATGCAAAGAATGGTGTTTGGTTACCGAAAAATTCAGCTTCTAGGTTACCTAATACATCAGCTACAGCTCATGGTGGTGAAGGGGTTCATGGGAATGCTTATAAACAGTATGTTTGGGACGCATTAAAAGATACCAGAACTAAAGAGGAATTTGAAGCAGGCTTAGCTTCAATCAAAAATGCACTTGAAAATGGTATGATATTTCCTAGGGCGTAGTGAGTAAAAAATATGAAAAATTATTTAACTAATATATTCAATGAATACAAAAATAAATATCCAGAGCTGAAGGCTTGGTTAAAGGATAATACTGTTGATCAAGTCTGGGGAATGGGAGTAATGCCAGCTTATTCTTTAGAACCATATAGTTGCGAGCTACAAGGCCACTCTCCTGGAAGAATGCTTGCTAAAAAAGAATCGTCTCCAGCTGCTAATAAGCAAAACTATAGTCTCGATGTGAACCGTCATATTATTGGAGAGCTAAGATACTCCAAGTTTATGGATAGAAAAAAAGAATGGATTGTGTACAGAAAATTTTATTTGCGAAAAGATAATGAAATAATTGGATTAATATTTGGGAGTGCTTTAGAGAGCAGAGATGACGCAAGCTTAAATAATGTTATTTTAGCCAAGTTAGATGGTGATATCATTACAAGCTCTTATTTTTATTCATATGATAATAATTTCTCAGAAAAAAAATATATTTATAAAGAAAATAATATTGTAAATATAGAGCATTATATGTGGTTAAATACATATATTGAACATTACTATAATATCGAAATTGAACCAACACTAAGAATTACAGAAAATGCACCTGAAGGTATAATTATCATATATCCTGAACAATAGTTTAATTAATTTTAGATCTGAATGTATTCGTTAAAAAAAGAGATCTTGGAGTAATTTGATATATAGTAGTGAATAACTCTAAATAATTATATTAGTTGTAAATTCATGAAATCAAGGTGAGCCGAAAAACCTCAATGAAGGCAGTGAAGCAGAGCAATTAAAGGAGATATAGGAAAAATTCAAGGGCCATGGACAGGAACGGCAGATGAGCTATTTGAAGCAACCAATAAAAATCTGGATTCTGTTTCTCATATAAAAGGTGACTTAAAAATACCTTCAACAGGAGAAGTATTAGCCAAAAATGTAACGCCTAAAGAAGCTCATGCAAAATTACTGGAATGGTTTAATAATAAGCGCTCAGGCAAAGCTTCAGGAGGTAAATGTGGTTAAAGTAATATCGGTTGACGTTGATTTTAATGGAATAATTATTTTTGATTATCCTGGGATATTAGAGCCTTTTGGTGGCGAAATAAAAGATGATGCTAATATCCTACAAGAATTTATTACAACGGAAAAAGGTGATCTTGTTCTTAATGAAGGTATTGCATTACCTATAATGGGAATTGATGATGGTGGATATTTTGTTCGTTTATTCTTGGATGAATATCCAAGCGACAACAATAGACGGGTCATATTTAGCGATAAATACTTTTATCTTAATGTGACGGGTGATTTATATATTGCCGATATGTCAGTTTTCTGGGAATGGGAAACCTACATGGGGTGGCATAACTCAAGTGTACCAAAAGGGATATACAAAGTTTGTTTGGAAGGTGTTCATTTGAAAAAAGATAATGATTTCTCATATTGTTATGATTTGATATTGGAGAAAGTTGATAATCTGGGGCTAAGAGACATAGAGCCGCGTTCAGATTCCAGACTGTATTAAAGAGGTCTGATACCCAACCGTACGAAAATATATATTAAGTATGTTTTTTAACCAATATAGTGTTTTTGTTGTCACGAAAACGGCCTTACAAAGGCCATTCATCATTTTTTTCAGAAATGCCATTCAAACCGACAGCGACTATTCGGAATTTCACTAATTATTCTACAGCGCTTTGTCTGCATAGCTGCGTTTAACAGATACCACCACCCATATTACCTGACCAGAAAAAAGCAGCATTTTGAGTGCGAGAAACCAATTTACACCCAGAAAACGGGAGCCATATATAGATGTACCCCCGATATAATTCCCACCTAATCCCGCAAATAAACCTCTTCACCCGCCTGTTCAGTACAGGCTTCCGACAGCACAGAGAAAAACTCCTGACCGCTGCGATCGCAAAACCATTGACCATCACGATAGTCAAAATGATATCCACCGCTTTTGGTTGCCAGCCAGACTTGATGCATAGGCTCTTGTTTGTTAATGATAATCTTAGTGCCATTCTCAAAAGAGAGTGACATCACCCCACCATTGATTTCATAATCGATGTCGGCATCGCTATCGATGCTATCAATGGCTTCTTCGATGTTATGCATCAGTTTTTCGGCCAGTTGATGAAACTCAGTATCATTCATAATCAGAATTCCTATTGCTTTTCGTGATCTAGCTGCGATTATAGAGGGCTAAACAAAATGAATCACAGGCTTATTTTAATGAATAGATTTTTTCGTTGCTCACTCTTAGTACTGACAACCTTTTGGCTTGCTGGCTGCGGCTTGAAAGGGCCTTTATATATGCCAACAGACGAGCCACCTAAGAAGGAGTCTCCGCTAAAACCGACGCAATCACAACCTGCACAAACAGAAAATAATACTCAGGGTGATAAAGCGACCAAAGAGTAATCTTTGGTTTATCCGCTAAAGTTTACTTTTATCACGTAGCCAACAGAGTACGTGATACGGACATTCAGGGTATTTCGGTTGTACCAGATAAATACAGCATAAAAAAACAGATTAGGCAGACACTATGGATTACTTTAATTACAAAGACGGGCAATTATTTGCCGAAGATGTACCGGTGGCAGAGCTGGCCGCTCGTTTTGGTACACCTCTTTATATCTATTCCCGGGCGACGATTGAGCGCCACTGGCATGCATTTAATGATGCGTTATCCGGTCACCCTCACCTGATTTGTTATGCGATTAAAGCCAACAGTAATCTGGCATTTCTGAATATTCTGGCTCGTTTAGGCTCCGGTTTTGACATTGTTTCGCAGGGTGAGCTGGAGCGCGTTCTGGCCGCTGGCGGCGATCCGGCTAAAATCGTGTTTTCTGGTGTAGCTAAATCAGAAATTGAAATTCGTCGGGCGCTGGAAGTGGGTATCCGTTGTTTTAATGTGGAATCTATTCCTGAATTACACCGCATCAATCAGATCGCGGGTAAGATGGGGGTAAAAGCACCCATCTCGTTACGCATTAATCCGGATGTGGATGCCAAAACTCACCCTTACATTTCTACCGGGTTAAAAGAAAATAAATTTGGTATCAGCTATCAAAAAGCGCGTGAGGTTTATCGATTAGCTAATGATATGCCAAATATTGAGGTCAGAGGTGTGGACTGTCACATCGGTTCTCAGCTTACTGAGCTTTCACCTTTTCTTGATGCTACCGATCGTTTATTGGTTTTGCTGGATCAGCTTAAAGAAGATGGCATTGAGATCCATCATCTGGATCTGGGCGGTGGATTGGGCGTACGCTATGACGATGAAACGCCACCAGAACCGAAAGAGTATGCCGCTGCCTTGCTACAAAAGCTGAAAGGGCGTGAAGGTTTAGAGCTTTGCTTTGAACCAGGACGTGCGATTGCCGCCAATGCCGGAATTATGCTGGCAACGGTAGAGTACCTGAAAGATCAGGACGATCACCATTTTGCCATTGTTGATGCAGGTATGAATGATCTGATCCGCCCTGCGTTGTATGAAGCATGGATGAAGATTATCCCGGTTATCGAAAAGCCATCAGGTCAGCATCAAACCTATGATGTAGTTGGTCCGGTGTGTGAAACCAGTGATTTTCTCGGTAAAAATCGTGAATTGACGCTGAATCAGGGTGATTTACTGGCGGTACGTAGCGCCGGAGCCTATGGTTTCACCATGAGTTCAAATTACAATACTCGCTGCCGTCCGGCAGAAATTATGGTTGATGGTGCTCAGGCTCATGTGGTGCGTGAGCGAGAGATTTTTGAAGATTTGTGGCGTGGTGAGCATTTGGTGAAATAATATATCAGGATATACGTTTTCTGGTTTCACAGCTTCAGAATGGCTGGCCCGGCAAGACGAGAATTTAACTGGCGATAAATCAGTAAGATATAAGGTCGTCGAAAGTGGGGTATGAAATGCAATTCTCTAAAATGCATGGCTTGGGCAACGATTTTATGGTTGTCGATGCGGTGACACAAAACGTCTATTTTTCACCAGAGCTCATTCGCCGTCTGGCGGATCGCCATTATGGCGTTGGTTTCGACCAGTTGTTGGTGGTTGAGGCGCCTTACGATCCTGATTTAGATTTTCATTACCGGATATTTAACGCTGATGGCAGTGAAGTTGCTCAATGTGGTAATGGTGCCCGCTGCTTCGCTCGCTTTGTTCGTCTGAAAGGATTGACCAATAAGCGGGATATTCGGGTCAGTACGCAAAATGGTCGTATGACGCTCTCGGTCAGTGAAGACGATCTGGTTACCGTTAATATGGGCGAGCCTGATTTTGACCCATCCCATGTGCCTTTTCGTGCGGCAAAAATGGAGAAAACCTACATTTTTCGTGCCGCTGAACACACGGTGCTGTGTGGTGTAGTGTCGATGGGTAACCCACATTGCGTTTTACAGGTGGATAACGTGGAAACAGCCAATGTGGAAGAGTTAGGCCCCTTGTTAGAAAGCCATGAGCGTTTTCCTGAGCGTGCTAATATTGGTTTTATGCAGGTCATTCATCGCGGAAGCATTCGTTTGAGAGTCTATGAGCGCGGAGCCGGCGAAACCCAAGCCTGTGGCAGTGGCGCTTGTGCTGCTGTTGCTGTGGGTATTATGCAGGGTGTGCTTGACGAAAATGTGAAAGTTGAACTTCCCGGCGGAAGTTTACAGATAAGCTGGAAAGGTCCGGGGCATCCGCTGTATATGGTAGGGCCTGCTTCACATGTTTATGATGGGTTTATTCACCTATGAGCCAGCGTAAAAAAAAGGGATCAACCTCGGAGACTCCGCCAGTCAGCCTTACCGATGACATGGTCAGTCAGTATCTGTTGAACAATCCTGATTTTTTTATCCGTAATGCCCGACAAATTGAGCAAATGCGGGTTCCTCACCCGGTGCGAGACAGCATCTCGTTAGTTGAATGGCAAATGGGCCGCCAGCGTAATCATATTGAACAGTTAGAAGAAGAGATTACGTTATTGATGGAGCAGGCAACCACCAATGAGATTCTGTTTACCCGACTGATTAATCTGCAATGCCAGCTGGTGCAGGCCGATAGCCTGCAAGATTTATTAGATCGCTTACGGCAATGGGCCCGTTCTCTGGGGCTGGTAGATGCCACCATTCGTCTGTTTAATGAGAAATGGCATCTGGGTGCTCCTTCGGATTTCACCCATCTTTCCCTGCCTCGCCAGTCATTTGAATCGATGCGCATTCAGCGGCTGGGTAGCCGTAATCAATATTTAGGTCCACTGAATGGCCCGGAAATTCTGTTGTTAATGCCTGAGGCTAAAATGGTCGGTTCGGTTGCGTTATCCCTGTTAGGAAAAAGAGGGGATTTAGGTATGGTGATATTTACCAGCCGCGATCCTCAGCATTACCAGCAAGGCATGGGTACACTGATACTCGATCAGCTCAGCCTGATTCTGCCCGGTCTGTTATCCCGATGGATAGAGCCGGTATGACAGAACATCATGATGAATTAGGTTGCTCATCTTTACAGAATCCCGTCGATAGTTTTCTGCGTTACCTGCGGGTCGAGCGCCAGCTCAGTCCCTATACTCTAAAAAGCTACCAGCGGCAGCTGGCGGCGCTTATTGCTTTATTGGTTGATATTGGATTGACGGACTGGACTCGACTGGATGCTGCGGGTGTAAGGATGCTGGTCACGCGCAGCAAACGTTCTGGCCTGGAGTCTGCCAGCCTGGCGCTTCGGCTCTCCGCCCTGCGCAGTTTTCTGGACTGGATGATTGGTCAGGGGCAAATCACCGCCAATCCGGCGAAAGGAATTTCAACGCCACGTAAAGGGCGTCATCTACCGAAAAACATGGATGTGGATGAAGTGAATCATCTGCTGGATATCGACTTAAACGATCCTCTGGCCGTCAGAGATCGCACCATGTTAGAGCTGATGTATGGCGCAGGTCTGCGTCTGTCTGAGTTGGTTGGTTTAGATTGCCGTCAGGTAAATCTGGAGTCCGGAGAAATTCGGGTGGTGGGTAAAGGCAGTAAAGAGCGTAAATTACCTATCGGAAGAATGGCAGTAACCTGGCTCAATCGCTGGCTACCTATGCGTGAGTTTTATGCACCGGATGATGATGCGCTGTTTGTCTCAAAACACGGCAACCGAATTTCAGCGCGTAATGTGGAAAAGCGTTTTGCTGAATGGGGCGTTAAGCAGGGGGTGAATAGCCATGTTCATCCGCATAAGCTGCGGCACTCTTTTGCTACTCATATGTTAGAGTCCAGTGGAGACCTGCGAGCCGTGCAAGAGCTGCTGGGACATGCTAACCTCTCCACAACCCAAATCTATACCCATTTGGATTTTCAGCATTTAAGCTCGGTATACGATGCTGCTCATCCACGCGCCAAGAGAGGGAAATCCTGATGCATTTTTATCGACCACTGGGACCGATCAAAGCACTGACCTTCGATCTTGATGATACGCTGTATGATAATCGCCCGGTTATTGAGCGCACTGAACGTGAAGTTGTGAGCTTTATGCAGCAACAGTTTCCCCAGGTTGCTGACTTAAGCCGTGAAGGATTTAATCGAATTCGCCACCAATTGTTGGAGCAGGAACCTGATATCTATCACGATGTCAGCGAATGGCGCCGCCGGGCATTTGAGACCACATTACAGGTTCATGGTTATAGCGATAATGATGCCCGACAAGGGGCAGAAGTCACCATGGAACATTTTAGTTACTGGCGTAGCCGTATTGATGTACCCGAATCCACCCACACCACATTGAGCCTGCTGGCTACACAGTATCCATTAGTCGCCGTCACTAACGGTAATGCAAATCCGCATATGTTCGGTCTGAGTGATTATTTTCAACTGGTGTTACGCGCCGGGCCGGATGGCCGGGCAAAGCCGTTTGGCGATATGTATCTGAATGCCGCCCGGCAGCTTAAATTAGCACCAGAAACTATTTTGCATGTCGGGGATGATTTGATTACTGACGTTGCCGGGGCAATACGCCATGGCCTTCAGGCATGCTGGATTAACGATCGCGAAAGAAACATTATGCATGAACCAACCGGCTGTTTATTACCTCATATTGAAATTTCCCGGTTGGAATCGTTGTGTCGATTGATATAATCTATCCATTCATCTGTATAAATTAACAGTATATGGCCTAATAATGGACGTTTCCTACCTGCTAGAAAACTTAAATGATAAACAGCGCGAAGCTATCGCCGCTCCCCGGACCAACATGTTGGTGCTTGCCGGAGCAGGTAGTGGGAAAACTCGTGTATTAGTGCATCGTATTGCCTGGTTGCTGTCAGTTGAGCATTGTTCTCCCTATTCCATCATGGCGGTAACCTTTACCAATAAAGCCGCCGCAGAGATGCGCCATCGCATCGAACAGCTGATAGGGACTAGTCAGGGTGGCATGTGGATTGGAACCTTCCACGGTCTCGCGCATCGCCTTTTACGGGCACATCATCTTGAGGCTAATTTGCCGCAGGATTTCCAGATTCTGGACAGCGAAGATCAACTGCGATTATTAAAGCGAATTATCCGGGCAATAAATCTGGATGAAAAGCAGTGGGTTCCTCGTCAGGCCATGTGGTATATCAATAATAAAAAAGATGATGGCCTACGCCCACAGCATATTGATACTTATGGCAATGTAACAGAAGGAACCTGGTTGCGTATTTATCAGGCCTATCAGGAAGCCTGCGATCGGGCCGGTCTGGTGGATTTTGCCGAGATTCTGTTACGTGCCCATGAACTATGGTTACACAAGCCTCAAATTCTGAACCATTACCGTGAACGTTTCACCAATATTCTGGTAGACGAATTTCAGGATACCAACCGTATTCAGTACGCATGGATACGTATGTTGGCCGGTGACAGCGCTAAAGTAATGATTGTCGGCGATGACGATCAATCGATTTATGGCTGGCGCGGTGCGCAGGTAGAGAATATTCAGCGTTTTCTGGATGATTTTCCGGGGGCACAAACCGTTCGTCTGGAACAAAATTACCGTTCAACCAGCAATATTTTGAAAGCGGCTAACGCCCTGATTGCCAATAACGATGGTCGTTTGGGTAAAGAGCTGTGGACTGATGGCGAGCAAGGGGAACCCATTTCCCTTTACTGCGCGTTTAATGAGCTGGATGAGGCCCGTTTTGTGGTCAGCCGTATTAAAACGTTTCAGGACGGCGGAGGTGCTTTAACTGATTGTGCCATTCTGTATCGCAGCAACGCCCAATCGCGGGTGTTGGAAGAGGCGCTAATACAGGCATCGATGCCCTATCGGATATACGGTGGCATGCGATTCTTTGAACGGCAGGAAATTAAAGATTCTCTGGCCTATTTACGCTTAATTGCCAATCAAAATGACGATGCTGCATTTGAGCGAGTGGTAAACACCC
This sequence comes from Limnobaculum xujianqingii, assembly GCF_013394855.1. Classification (NCBI taxonomy): domain Bacteria; kingdom Pseudomonadati; phylum Pseudomonadota; class Gammaproteobacteria; order Enterobacterales; family Budviciaceae; genus Limnobaculum; species Limnobaculum xujianqingii. Next base: position 1,298,407 of record NZ_JABMLK010000002.1, read on the forward strand.
CAACGCGCGGCATTGGCGATCGCTCTCTGGACGTTATCCGCCATGCCGCCCGTGACCGTCAGGTTACGCTATGGCAAGCATCCATTGCTTTGCTACAGGAAAAGGTACTGGCCGGTCGGGCTGCCGGGGCTATTCAACGTTTTATTGAATTAATTGAAGCGCTGGGCCGTGAAACCAGCGAATTGCCTCTGCATGTACAAACCGATCGGGTAATCCGTGATTCGGGCCTGCGTCAGATGTATGAGCAGGAAAAAGGCGAAAAGGGTCAGGCTCGCGTAGAAAACCTGGAAGAACTGGTGACAGCAACCCGTCAGTTCAGCTTTCAGGATGAAGATATGGATTTGACGCCGCTACAGGCATTCTTATCCCATGCGGCGCTGGAAGCGGGAGAAGGGCAGGCGGACGCCTATCAGGATGCGGTACAGTTAATGACTCTGCATTCAGCCAAAGGTCTGGAGTTCCTTCAGGTATTTATCGTTGGTATGGAAGAGGGGATGTTCCCCAGCCAAATGTCGTTGGATGAAGGCGGCAGGCTGGAAGAGGAGCGTCGTTTGGCCTATGTTGGTGTAACACGAGCCATGCAAAAGCTAACCCTGACCTACGCTGAAACCCGTCGCTTATATGGTAAAGAGGTTTATCACCGCCCATCACGTTTTGTGGGTGAGCTGCCGGAAGATTGTATTGAAGAGGTTCGTCTGCGGGCCAGCGTATCGCGCCCGGTAAGCCATAGCCGAATGGGAACACCAATAAGCCAGAATGATAGCGGATATAAGCTGGGCCAACGAGTTCGTCATCCTAAGTTTGGTGAAGGCACGATCATCAATCTTGAAGGCAGTGGTGAGCATGCCCGATTACAAATTGCGTTTCAGGGAGAAGGCATTAAGTGGCTGGTGGCCTCTTATGCCAGACTGGAAGTTCTGTAATTCATTCTGAGATCGTCGGGCACGGCCCGACGATTAACTTTTTAGCATAGCCATCAATTTACTGGAATATGAGTTTTGTGTTCCTGACTGCCCACTACCCCCGATGTTTTTGGTCATAAAATTGACCAGCTCTCGTTGTTACCACCGGTTGAGCCTTTCTGTTGATTTCAGAGCTTGGTTTAAACTGTAAAATCCAGAAAAAATAATGAATTAATAGAGGAAATGCTGGCTGTGCCTGTTATACCTGCTATTTTCGGTGCGAAAATAAACAATAAATACTTTCCAATGGTTGACAGAGTTTTTCCCGAAGGCGTAACATGCGCGCACTATTTTCCTATGGGGGCAACAGCTTTGGACATTCCCAGTCGATACTGGCTCAATGATCTTTTAATTAAGTTCAACTTCTAAGGCTATCCCTATTTGCTGATAGCCTTCGTGGTTGTCAGCGACCTCTTATATATTCCCGTCGCTAATGAGCTGGATCTAATCTAGGTCTGATTGATATGGCTTTTGCCAGCATGTCAGATTGTTCAATGCGTTGTCTGTATCTCCACTGTAAAAGAGGGATGACGCTATGCTAAGCGCATTTCAACTAAATCATTGCCGCTTATCTCGTTTAGAGTTGGACGAGGGTGATAATCTGGCCTCGTCTGTATGGGTCGATCTGGTGGAACCAGAGGATGAAGAACGGGAACGCGTTCAGGAAGAGCTGGGTCAGTCACTGGCAACTCGCCCGGAACTGGACGACATCGAAGCATCGGCTCGTTTCTTTGAAGATGAAGATGGCCTGCATATTCACTCCTTCTTCTATTACGAAGATGCCGAAGACCGTGGTGGCAACGCCACCGTAGCATTTACCATTCGGGATGGTCGTTTGTTTACGCTACGTGAGCGCGATCTTCCTGCTTTCCGTCTTTATCGGATGCGTGCCCGTAATCGGGCGATGATCGATGGTAATGCTTATGAGCTGCTGTTAGATCTGTTCGAGACTAAAATTGAACAGTTAGCTGATGAAATCGAAAATATTTACAGCGATCTGGAAGCCCTGAGCCGAATTATTATGGAAGGGCACCCTGGTGATGGTTATGACGAAGCGCTGTCTACACTGGCTGAGCTGGAAGATACCGGCTGGAAAGTACGACTGTGTTTGATGGATAGCCAGCGGGCATTAAATTTCCTGGTGCGCAAAGCGCGGTTACCAGGTAATCAATTAGATCAGGCGCGTGAAGTATTGCGAGATATCGAATCTCTGTTGCCTCACAATGAATCCCTGTTTCAGAAGGTTAACTTCCTGATGCAGGCCGCGATGGGCTTTATCAATATCGAACAAAGCCGCATCATCAAGATCTTCTCGGTGGTATCCGTAGTGTTCCTGCCGCCAACGCTGGTGGCATCAAGCTATGGTATGAACTTTAAGTTTATGCCTGAGCTGGATTGGTCATTCGGTTACCCGGCGGCAATTGGTCTGATGGTTTGTGCGGCGTTAGCGCCTTATCTCTACTTTAAGCGCCGTAATTGGCTCTGATACCCCGTTTCCGTCAAAGATTTAACGCTTGATTGGTATAGAGTGTGCTATAAACATTTTATATCAATCAGCGGTAATGCCCTTGCTGGCCCAGTCTCCGCTGCGTTAGTTATCAGGATGTGTAACCGTGGCAGAACGCTCTCCCATTTTCCAATGGGTCATATTGTTAATTCTCTCTTTGTTGTTATCGCTGGTGATGCTGCATTTTCACATTCCGGCAGCGATGTTACTTGGACCGATGGTGGTTGGAGTAACCATGAGCCTCTGTGGCGCAACGGTACGCATTGATAACCGCTTCTTTATCTCTTCTCAGGCCATTCTTGGCTGCATGATTGCTCAAAATCTCTCTTCATCCATTTTGGTATCTCTGGCGGCAAACTGGCCTATTGTTCTTTCTATTCTGTTGGCAACGCTGTTTGCCAGTGGTATGTCAGGCTGGTTGTTAGTTCGCTTTAGCAGCCTGCCGGGTACCACCGGAGCCTGGGGATCATCACCGGGCGGTGCAGCGGCGATGGTTGCCATGTCGGAAGAGTATGGTGCTGATGTTCGGCTGGTGGCTTTTATGCAATATCTGCGGGTATTGTTTGTCGCTGGTTCGGCTGCACTGGTGGTACGTATTGCTATGGGAGGAGAAGCAAAAAGTGTGGTACAGGAGTTGATATGGTTTCCTCCGCTGGATTGGGATTTTGCCGCCACGCTGGCGCTGGCCGTTATTGCCGGTTGGTTAGGGCGTCGTTTGCGTTTTCCCTCAGGTACCATGCTGTTTCCGATGTTGATTGGTGCAGGACTGCATGCGGGTGATGTATTGACCATTCAATTGCCCGAATGGCTGCTGGCGATGGCTTATGCTTTTATCGGCTGGAGTGTTGGTTTACGTTTCAATCGGGCGGTTTTTCTGCTGGCGTTAAGAACACTACCACAAATTGTTATCTCGATACTGGCACTGATGTCACTGTGCGCATTAATGGCACTGGCGTTGACCAAAGTATTGGATATGGATTTCCTGACCGCCTATCTGGCAACCAGCCCTGGTGGTTTAGATACCGTGGCAATTATTGCTGCCGGTAGCGGAGTGGATATGTCTTTTGTCATGGCGATGCAGACACTGAGATTATTCAGTATTTTGATGACGGGCCCGGCGATGGCGAAATTTATCTCTCGCCATGCGCCAAGAAAGGCTGAAAATTAACGTAATTTGCGTTGGTAATACAGGGCATCAAACACAAAGATAATCAGTGCCACCCAAATAAAGCCGAATGTAATCAGCTTATCTTTACCAATGGTTTCACCGTAAAATACTGTCGCCAGTACGAACATCATTGTTGGGCCAATGTACTGGAAAAAGCCCAGCGTGGACAGACGCAACTTAGTTGCCGCAGCGGTAAAGAACAACAGAGGAACAGTAGTGACAACGCCCGCAGCAACCAACAATAAATTCAATGACATAGTATTTTGGCTAAGATGGCTGGTTGTGGTATCTGCAATAAAGAACAGATAGATCGCCGCGATTGGCAGCAGCCACAGCGTCTCAATTAACATACCGGTTTGTGAGTCTACGCCAATTTTTTTACGTACCAACGCATACAGGCCAAAAGTAAAAGCCAGTATCAGGCTGATATAAGGAATAGAACCAAACTGCCACAGCTGGATAGCAACGCCGCTAAAGGCCAACGCTACTGCAACCCATTGCATACGGCGAAAACGTTCGCTAAGAAATAACATGCCAAGCAACACGTTAACCAATGGGTTAATAAAATATCCCATGCTGGCTTCCAGCATATGATGATTATTCACTGCCCAGATAAATGTCAGCCAGTTACTACCAATTAATATTGCGCTAACCGCCAGTAACAGTAATTTAGTTTTATTACGACAGGCCTGACGTACAGTATTCCATTGCCGACTAACGCTAATCAGCAATATCATAAAGAAAAATGACCAGATAATTCGATGGGTCAGTATCTCATTGGCAGGCACGTAATCGATTAGCTTAAAATAGGCCGGGGCGATACCCCAGATAAAGTAAGCGGCTAAAGCGAATAAAACACCCTGACGAGTCTGCTGCGATTCCATGAAATACCTTGTACTGAACACTCAAAATAGAATTTGCCAGTGTACTTCATTTTAGCGCTTCTTTATGTCTGAAATTAACACAAGTTATAGGATAAACAGGTATTAAATACCGGGAAATACTCCATTAATATCGGATGGGATAATATGCACTCTATCGATAATAACCATTCTTATTATGTGGATAAAGATCGGGAAAGATCGAAGAATTTGCAGGAAAAGAGCCTGTTTGCATTAAAGATTGCGGGATACCCTGCCTTTTATCAGTTATCTGTCCTTTTTCCCTTTTCGAGGGACGACAAACGACATGAATGAGCCTAAAATACCCCCCAATAAAAGTTACAGGGGATTAAGGTGTCAACTGCGGTTGTTATTAATACAGAACCTTTAGCCGCACAGGTATTACGCGACACCTTTGGCTATCATCAGTTTCGTCCCGGGCAGCAGGAGATTGTTCGTGAGGCGGTGTCTGGTCGCGACTGTCTGGTCGTGATGCCAACCGGCGGTGGTAAATCATTATGTTATCAGTTACCAGCGTTGCTGCTGGATGGTATGACATTGGTGGTGTCTCCGCTTATTTCCCTGATGAAAGACCAGGTCGATCAACTTCGTGCTAATGGCGTATCTGCCGGTTGCCTTAACTCCAGCCAAACTCGTGAACAACAGTATGAAGTGATCTCTGCTTGTCGTTCCGGGCAGATTAAACTGCTGTATGTTGCCCCTGAACGGCTGATGATGGATAACTTCCTCGAGCAACTTAGTGGTTGGAATCCAACACTGTTGGCGGTTGATGAAGCCCACTGTATTTCTCAATGGGGGCATGATTTCCGTCCTGAATACCGCGCTCTTGGCTCTATACGACAACATTTCCCTGACCTGCCATTCATCGCTCTGACCGCCACGGCGGATGAAACTACGCGTCAGGATATTATTCGCCTGTTAGATTTACGCGATCCTCTGATCCATATCAGCAGTTTTGATCGCCCTAATATCCGCTATACCCTGATAGAAAAATTTAAGCCAACCGATCAGCTACAACGTTTTGTTCAGGATCAGCGTGGCAAAAGCGGCATTATTTACTGCAATAGCCGCAAAAAGGTGGAAGATGCCGCCGACAGGCTCAGAGCAAAGGGGCTTAGCGTCGCTGCTTACCATGCGGGTATGGATAATGACAGCCGGGAGCGGGTGCAGGAAGCATTCCAGCGTGACGATTTGCAGATCGTGGTAGCGACAGTGGCCTTTGGTATGGGTATCAATAAGCCCAATGTGCGGTTTGTCGTGCATTTCGATATTCCCCGTAATATTGAATCTTATTATCAGGAAACCGGACGGGCAGGCCGTGATGGTTTACCGGCGGAAGCGGTACTGTTTTACGATCCGGCGGATATGGCCTGGCTGCGCCGCTGTCTGGATGAAAAACCACAGGGTGCATTACAGGATATTGAACGCCATAAGTTAAATGCAATGAATGCTTTTGCTGAGGCGCAAACCTGCCGTCGTTTGGTGTTGCTTAATTATTTTGGTGAAAGCAAACAGCAGGCTTGTGGTAACTGCGATATTTGCCTCGACCCACCTAAACAATATGATGGTTTAGTGAATGCACAGAAGGCTCTTTCTTGCGTTTACCGGGTAGGTCAGCGTTTTGGTGTTGGCTATATTGCTGAGATTTTACGTGGTGCAAACAATACCCGAATTCGGGAATTTGGTCATGATAAGTTGCCGGTATATGGTATTGGTAAAGATCAGAGCCACGAACACTGGATTAGCGTATTACGCCAGCTGATCCATTTAGGTCTTCTGACACAAAATATTGCTCAGTTTTCTGCGCTTCAATTGACCGAAGCCGCTCGTCCCGTTTTGCGTGGAGAGCATCCATTGCAACTGGCGGTACCAAGGCTACTTAATCTCAAATCACGTAGTAGTGCAGCCACTAAGAGCTTTGCCGGTAATTACGATCGCAAGCTATTCGCTAAATTACGAAAGCTGCGTAAATCTATTGCTGATGAAGAGAATATTCCGCCCTATGTGGTATTTAATGATGCAACATTGCTGGAGATGGCGGAGCAACAGCCAACCCGTGAAAGTGAGTTGCTGTCAGTTAATGGTGTCGGCTACCGCAAGTTGGAGCGTTTTGGTCAAGCCTTCCTGACGCTAATCCGCGATCATTTAGTTAGTCCTGATTAAAGGTGTTTGCATGAAAAAACTTATTTTGCTCATCGGGTTAATCAGTTTTAATCTGATGGCCGCGGGGCCTCAGTCGATGGCTGTTATCGATCGCAGCCAATTATCTGATGCAGGGATTACTGACAGCGCCAGCTTTGATAAAGCCTCTCAGTTAGAGATTTTAGCGTTTGCTAAAGCACTGCTGGAAAGTGAATCAATACCTGAGGCGCAACTGCCAGACACGTTATCCTTGCCCGCTAAGCGAATTGATATTAAATCGCTGGAGAAGGTACGTCAGCATTTTTGGCAGCGTTTGACCAGAAATTACCAGCTAGCTAGCATCTCTTCTGTACAGGGTATGGAGAGACGTATTGTAAAGGCGTTGAGTGTTGACGAGTTTCGTCAGATAGTTCAACAGGCTAATGTATCACCGGTAAGACTAGCTTTTCATCGCACCTATGTGGTGGAACAACTTCGACTGGCTGCACTGTTCCCTAAAACCAGCAGTGAGATTTCGACTTTCTCAGATAATGAAGTGACGGGAGAGGGCTTTGCTGACCGCCAGTTCGTCTTAACGTTTGATGATGGTCCCAGCCCGGAGAATGGAAACACAGATCGGCTTATGGATACCCTTAATCAGCATCAATTACATGCCTATTTCTTTGTTTTGGGAGAAAGTTTTCAGCGTCGTTTACAACAGCAGTCAAAAGAACAGCTGATGGATTTGTATCAGGGGCAATGTGTTGGCTCCCACGGTTGGCAACATAAATCCCATGCCACTTGGGCTGATTGGCAAAATTCGGTGCTGGAAAGTTTAAATCTGATTAGTAAAACTATCCCTGATAGCTATTCACCCAGTTTCCGTCCTCCTTATGGTCAGCGCCGGGCTGACAGCGGGGCTTTTTTCAAACAATATCAGATACCTGTAGTGCTGTGGAATATTGACTCTCAAGACTGGAGCCAAAAAGTTAATACGCAACAGGCCAGCGATCGCGTTCTTACGCTAATGTTGCTCTGGCGCAAAGGTATTATTCTTTTCCATGACATACATACTAAGGCACCTGCTTCAGTTGATTATCTGTATACCCTGACGCGTAATGCAGGTGTTACCTGGCAAGATTGTCGTCGCGGTGAGATAACTAAAACTCAATAAAACCTGACTGTTATCTTTGGCTCGGAAGAGTACAATGATTTGCTAAATAGTAGATGATTGATTGTCTCTACTGCTATTTTTCGTTATTCCAATATCCTATTTTTCTGAAGATTAAAGAGAACTCCCATGACGCTATTTTTAACCGTTGCGGTGGTCCAGTTGGTGGCGCTGGCTTCACCGGGACCCGACTTCTTTTTCGTGTCGCAAACGGCTGTTAGTCGCTCGCGACGTGAGGCAATGTATGCCGCGATCGGTATTATGAGCGGTGTTATGGTTTGGGCCGCTGTTGCGTTATTAGGGCTTCATATTCTGCTACAACAGATGTCCTGGTTGCATAGTCTGATTGTTATTTGTGGTGGTGCTTATTTGTGCTGGATGGGGTTCTGTCTGTTACGATCTGCGTTTAGCAAGTCTCAGCCACAGTCACATGATGTTTCTGCTGAATCAGAAGAAGCTCCGCACAATAGCCACGCTTTCCTGCGGGGATTATTTACCAATCTGTCCAACCCTAAAGTGCTGGTCTATTTCGGTAGTGTGTTTTCTGTATTTGTGGGCGACGATATTGCCAGCAGTACTCGCTGGGGATTGTTTGCACTGATCGCAGTCGAAACGTTAATTTGGTTTACTCTGGTTGCCTTTATCTTTGCACTACCGGTGATGCGCCGTGGTTATCAACGCGCGGCCAAGTGGATTGATGGTATCGCCGGGACGTTGTTTGCCGGTTTTGGCTTGCACCTGATTACCTCTCGCTTTTACTGATTTCAGTAAGGTATCAGCCTGATGCATACCTTAACCACTCAGGGAGATAGTTTGGCTGATTTACCTGACTATCGCATCAGGCTTGCTAATCCTCAGGTTATTACTCCTTTAAATATTCCTGCTTTCTCTCAGGCTAATACAATTGGTGAAGGGAAAGTAGGTTTCTGTATTGAAAACAATGGTATCGTTGCTGATTCTCTGTCGTTAGAGATTATGGCTGGCGATCAATTGATATATCGTGAACAGGATACTCGTCGTTTCTTGTCGCCCGGTTGCCATTTCTGGTTTTGGGATGGTTATAGTGATACCGGAATTCTGGATACACAGACTCTCAAGCGCTCCGATCTTCGTCTGCGGCTGGTTGCTTCTCATGCCTCGGAGTTCTTTACTGCTGAATGCCCATTTCAGGGAAAAGCACAGCATGTCTATTGGGTAGATGTGCGAGTTGATCGAATAAAACGTCAGGTTGATGTACTGGTGCGCCTCAGTTTCTCCGACGGTGGAACCAGAGGACGGGAAGGTAATTTCCACTGTCCTGATTACTCAATATTAGCCATGATGGCTTGTGAAGGTGTTGAGTTTTACTGGTCCCGAAATGGTCATCGGGCTGGTGGTATTGGTAATGATATTCAGACTGAACTGGGACTATTTAATGTAACAGTGGCAGTCGATCGGTTTACTAAGCCCGGTATGCCTGACTTTAAATTAATTGGTTCTCTGTCTGAGCGTTTTGGTCGCTCTACCAGTCTGAAAGGGTTTCGCCGAATTTTTTATAATCAGGGGTTCTACGGTAAACATATTACCAGCCAGACTAACTTGAATCGCTTCTGTGAGCTGAATTTTAAAATGACAGCGGCCCATGAAATAGGGCATATCATTTTGGATCGCTACGGTGCAGGCTCTTTTCCTGATTATTCATGGAGCCATAAAGGAACGTCCACAGTGCTGACTCAACAGGCAAAACGCGGTGTTACTATGCCGCTACAGGGGGAGATTGACCTGATGAAATATGCGGATGCCAGAGTGAATCGCGTGACGCCTGCGGATCGTTTTTTACGATCTGTTGCCGCTTCAGAAGATGTTAAAGGGCTGATTTGGTTATCGGCAGTGATTTTTAACGCATAGCTGTATAACTAAGCACAATTTGATAACAACGTCTGATAGTTCAGTTTAGTCCCTTAAGATAGCCAATTGTTGGGAGGGACGGGTGTTGGGGTCGACTTGGCGTAAGCCAACGAAGCGCCCCTAACCCGGCCAGGCCCAACACGCACTGAAGCCAAGTACAGATGGTCTTCCGGCCGAGCACAATGGTGATATAAGCAACATCGTTTTTACGGCCGGAATATTTATTGAGGTAAATCGAGCTTGGTTGTCAGCAATTAAAAAAGCCGGTCTGTTATCCAGACCGGCTTTTTATCATTCAGATAATTATTAATCTGAATTAGATAACAGAGCTCAGAAGCAGACAGCCAATCAGGCCACACACAGAGATGATAGTTTCCAGTACCGACCATGACTTCAGCGTTTCAGCGATAGTCAGGTTGAAGTACTCTTTAAACAGCCAGAAACCAGGGTCGTTTACGTGAGAGAAGATTACGCTACCTGAACCAACGGCTAATACCATCAGTTCCGGGCTTACACCAGAGATGGTTAGCAGAGGTGCAACGATACCACCAGCGGTCATTGCCGCTACGGTTGCTGAACCCAGAGCTAAACGCAGCGCTGCGGCAATTGCCCAACCCATTAACAGCGGAGACAGGGTGCTGCCAGCCATCAGGGTTTCGATATATTTTGCTACGCCACCATCAACCAGAATCTGTTTGAAGGCACCGCCACCACCGATGATCATCAGCATCATGGCAATGATTTTGATGGAGTCACCAATAGTATCCATAATCTGATCCATTGAACGACCGCGGTTCAGACCAAAGGTGAAGATAGCGATTAATACGGCAATCATGGTTGCCATTACCGGGTCGCCAAGGAATTCTGCATAAGGCAGAACCGCATGGCCTTTTGGCAGTGTCATTTCAGCAACAGCACGACCAGCCATTAAAATAACCGGTACTAATGTGGTTGCAACGCTAACGCCAAAGCTTGGCATTTCGCTTTCGGTGAACACTTTAGGGTTATGCAGACCTTCCGGAACAGGTTTATCAATGCTTTTCAGGAAACGAGCATAAACCGGACCAGCCAGAATAACGGTAGGGATGGCAATTAAAGTACCGAACAGCAGGGTTTTACCCATATCTGCTTTAAACAGAATGGCGATAGCTGTTGGACCCGGGTGTGGTGGTAACAGTGCATGGGTTACGGATAACGCCGCTGCCATTGGTACACCAATGAACAGAAGAGGAATACGTGCTGATGCTGCGATAGTAAAGACTAAAGGTAATAACAGCACGAAGCCGACTTCGTAGAACAGAGCGAAGCCAACAACGAAACCTGTCAGTACGATAGCCCACTGAATACGCTCTCTACCAAATTTTGCAATCAGGGTAGTTGCGATGCGTTGAGCGCCGCCACAGTCTGCCAGTAATTTGCCTAACATGGCACCAAAGCCCATGATTAAAGCTAAACTTCCCAGCGTCCCGCCGACACCATTTTTAATTGAAACGATAACGCCGTTAACGTTGAACGCGCCCTGAGTTGTGTAACCCAGTGCCAGGCCAACGACCAGCGAAACCAGTATCAGTGAAATGAAACCGTTCAACTTGCAACGGATCATCAGTAGCAGTAGTAGGGCTACGCCAATGACTACGATCACTAATGGCATAATAATTCTCCGATGTATGTACCGTATAAACCTAATTGTGACTATTTTAGGTTAGTATAGAAATATGACTTTTTTCCAGAAGATGGCGTCATATTTCTATTTTTTGTCTGCAATATTTGTGATTATTGCTTTGCTTTCTCTTTGTGATATTTATCACATCTTTGTTTGTTACCGGTATCATGATACCGGTAACGTGGTAGCATAGGGAACTATAGTGAAGGCCTAAATGTTCATTTTGAGATAGAGATCAAACTTATGACAGGACAAAGCATAATTCTTATGGGTGTGTCAGGCTGCGGTAAGTCCAGCGTTGGTGCGGCAGTGGCCAGAAAGTTAGGTGCCAAATTCATTGATGGAGACGATCTACATCCAAAAGCCAATATCCAAAAAATGGCTGGTGGTAATCCTCTGAATGATGACGACCGCGCACCATGGTTAGAACGTCTAAATGATGCGGCATATAGCCTGCGTCATAAAAACGAAGTTGGTATCATTGTATGTTCCGCGTTAAAACGCCGTTATCGCGATAAATTGCGTGAAGGCAATCCAGAAATGCTGTTCCTTTATATGAAAGGCAGCTTTGATGTGATTCTCGAGCGTCTGAAAGCACGTGCTGGTCACTATATGCCGACCGAACTGTTAAAAACTCAGTTTGACGCGCTGGAAGAACCAGGCGCCGATGAGCCGGACGTATTATGTATTGATATTGACGCTGATTTCGATGAAGTGGTTAATCGTGGTACCGAAGCGCTGCGTGAAGCGGGCGTTAAGTTTCGCTGATAACCATCAGATACTGCCGCCGTGCAGTATCTTAAAGCCCAAATCAAGCATTTTTGGCGTTACGGTCTCTCCCCGTAAACGGGCAAGAAGTCTCTCAGCAGCCACTTGCCCCATTTGTTCGCGGGGAGTTAATACGCTGGTAAGTTTGGGCTCCATTGACTGACCAATGTCATGACCATGAAAACCGGCAATTGCCATATCATCCGGGATACGTAGCCCTAAACGCTGACATTCAAAAGCAGCACCAATAGCGATATCGTCGTTAGTACAGAATATGCTGTCAGTTTCAGGGTAACGCCGGAATGCTTCTTTCAACAGCTCACAGCCCAGGCTATAGGATGACGAGCGATCGGTACATACGCTGCGGGGTTCCAGACCAAACTCACGCATCGCCTGCTCATACCCTTGCATTTTAATCACGGTACGTTCGTCCTGCCGGGCGCCAAGGTAGACGGTATGCAGATGTCCGTTTTGCAGAATCTCTTTGGTCATCTGGTAAGCGGCATCATGGTTATTAAAGCCCACGGCAAGATCGATGCAGGGAGAAGCGCTGTCCATGATTTCGATGACCGGAATGCCTGCCACCTCGATCATTTTCCGCGTCCGCTCGGTGTGAGTTCGTTCAGAAAGAATGAGTCCGTCGATATTGTAAGAAAGCAGCGATGTTAAACGCATTTCTTCGCGTTCTGGTCGATAACCATAGTGCGCCAGCATCGTTTGATAGCCGTGAGAATCCGTTACGCTTTCAATACCGCGTAGAACTTCGGCAAAAACCTGGTTGGTTAATGAAGGCAGTAATACGCCAATGGCTCTGCTGGTGGCGTTGGAAAGAATTTCTGGAGCCCGGTTTGGAATGTAGCCTAATTCATCCAGTGCTACGGCGATTTTTCCGCGCAATGTGGCTGAAACTTGCGATGGATCGCGCAAATAACGGCTGATGGTCATTTTGGTCACGCCAACCTGATTAGCTACATCCTGAAGTCCGGGTCTTTTTTTCTTCATTTTCAACTGATTAAAATAGTAAACCACCAAGGGTTTAGTTTAACAAAGAAAACGCAGGGCGCATATGCCCGTAACGATTTCAGCATATCAATTAATAGCTTTACCCACGATATTATCAGGTACGTTTAGATTGCTTATCACTTCCCGATATAACATGAATTAATTACAGCATGGATAATATACTATTTACCTTATGTGGGCTTAATTTTTATTTTGAATAATAATATTTATTATTATTTGATTATATTTACTCTGTCTGAATGTTAAATAAAAGTGTTTCTATTGTTTGGTAGTAAATGATAATTCATTATTTCCAGCGAAATACCATGCCTCTCTCTCAAACCCGATTTTCCTGTCAGATAACATCTTTGAGATAAATGTGATTTTCGTCACAAAAATATCCTGAGCTTAAGCTGAATCGAGTAAAGTTAGAGTAAAAAAGGCATTGTTACCGGTATCATTTGAGTATATAGTGATACTGTAGTGTAGCTAAAGTGGTATAGCGAGGTGAGTAAACAGCGATAATCACGAGTGAAAAATAGATTTGACTGGTCATGAAGTTAGCCTGTTTAGCTTTTAAATAAGCAGCAATAATTTATTTTCTATTATTCAAATAATTTACTGCTTATTTAAGATTTAAATTAATAGTCATAGCGCTATTGGTCATTGATTGGCAATAAGCATTATTCGTTTAATTGGGTGTTCAGCTTATTTCTCTTCGGCATGTAATAGCGTTATTTTTTGAATATCACTATTTATACACTTGAACAGGAAGTGAGGATACCGCATGAACCCTACTGTTGAACGCGTTACTCAGAAAATCATTGCTCGTTCTCAAGCTGACAGAACCCGTTATCTGGCCAGAATCGATGCGGCTAAAACTAAAACTGTACACCGTTCACAACTCTCATGCGGTAATCTTGCCCATGGTTTTGCCGCCTGCTCGTCAGATGATAAATCCTCTTTAAAAAATATGGTGAAAAGCAATATCGGGATTATTACCTCTTACAACGATATGCTTTCTGCTCACCAGCCGTATGAACATTATCCTGAACGTATCAAGAATGCTCTCCATGCTGTAGGCGCTGTTGGTCAGGTTGCCGGTGGTGTACCTGCTATGTGTGATGGTGTGACGCAAGGGCAAGACGGCATGGAGCTCTCTCTGTTAAGCCGTGATTTAATTGCTATGTCCGCGGCTATTGGCCTGTCTCACAATATGTTTGATGGCGCGCTATATCTGGGGGTTTGTGACAAAATCGTACCGGGATTATTTATTGCCGCCATGTCATTTGGTCATTTGCCGTCAGTGTTTGTACCTGCTGGTCCTATGCGCACCGGTGCTTCAAATAAAGAGAAAGTACGCGTACGTCAACTCTATGTCGAGGGCAAAGTAGGGCGAGATGCATTACTAGAATCGGAAGCTAACTCTTATCACTCCGCCGGTACCTGTACTTTCTACGGCACAGCAAACTCGAACCAGATGGTTTTGGAAGTGATGGGTTTGCATTTACCCGGTTCCTCTTTTGTCTATCCGGATATTCCATTACGTGATGTTCTGACTGAAGCGGCAGCGCGTCAGGTAACGCGCATGACCGAGTCTTCCGGTGATTATCTGCCGGTTGGTCGTTTAGTTGATGAGAAAGTGGTGGTTAACGGTATTGTTGCGTTATTGGCGACGGGTGGTTCAACCAATCACACCATGCATTTGGTGGCGATGGCGAAGGCCGCGGGTATTACTATTACCTGGGACGATTTCTCTGAACTGTCGGAAGTGGTTCCATTATTGTGTCGCATCTATCCTAACGGACCGGGAGATATTAACTATTTTCAGGCTGCGGGTGGTGTTTCGCTGCTGGTTCGTGAATTGCTGAAAGGCGGGTTGTTACATGAAGATGTGCATACAGTCGCCGGTTTTGGTTTACATCGCTACACTCAGGAACCATTCCTTGAGAATGGTGAATTGGTTTATCGTGATGATCCTCATGCGTCACTGGACCCGGAAGTTATTTCTACGTTAGAAGCGCCGTTTGTTAAGCACGGTGGTACTAAAGTGCTGTCCGGTAATTTAGGTCGGGCAGTAATGAAAACTTCTGCTGTGCCTGAAGACCGTCAGGTGATTACTGCTCCGGCGGTGGTATTTGAAAGTCAGTATGATATTGATGCTGCATTTGATGCCGGTAAGTTAGATCGCGATTGTATTGTGGTGGTGCGTTTTCAGGGGCCAAAAGCTATTGGTATGCCGGAATTACATAAACTGATGCCACCGCTGGGTGTATTAATGGATCGCGGTTATAAAGTTGCGCTGGTGACGGATGGTCGCCTGTCCGGCGCTTCCGGTAAAGTTCCGGCAGCGATTCATATTACTCCTGAAGCTTATGTTGGTGGCTTGCTGGCTAAAGTACGGGATGGTGACCTGATTCAAGTTGATGGCACTACCGGACAAATCAATCTGTTGGTAGATGAAGCAGAGCTGGCGGGGCGCGAAGTTGTCCAGCCGGACCTTTCTGATTCGCATGTAGGTATGGGACGGGAACTGTTTTCGGCGCTGAGAGCGCAGATTTCGGGGGCAGAGGAAGGAGCGAGTTGCTTCAAACTTTAAAGTGATTACAAGATTAATCAAATTGGCTTTAGAGATTATTCCGGCCGAAAGGACTATGTATTTATATTGTCATTGTGCTCGGCCGGAAGACCGTCTGTACTTAGCATTGGAGAGCGTTGGGCCTAGTCCACTTAGGGGCGCTTCGTTGGCTTACGCCAAGTCGACCCCAACAGTGGCCTCTCCCAACGATTAACTCTTCTAAAAGGCTCGTTAACCTTCCGTCTCTTCCTTTCTTTTCCGCAGTAATCTTAGCGAGTTGGCGGTGACCAGTGCGGTGGC
Source organism: Limnobaculum xujianqingii (assembly GCF_013394855.1). Taxonomy (NCBI): domain Bacteria; kingdom Pseudomonadati; phylum Pseudomonadota; class Gammaproteobacteria; order Enterobacterales; family Budviciaceae; genus Limnobaculum; species Limnobaculum xujianqingii. Next base: position 1,314,436 of record NZ_JABMLK010000002.1, read on the forward strand.
GCCGGAGTCGGCCAGAACGGCTAGCCACAGGCCGGTTAAGCCGATCAGGCTGGTGACCAGGAAGATGGCTTTCAGACCAAGTGCGATAGTTATATTTTGACGAATAATCTTACGAGTGGCCCGGGAAAGGACAATCATATCTGTCAGGCCAATCAGTCGGTTATGGGTTAGTGCGGCATCTGCGGTTTCTAGCGCCACATCGGTGCCGCCACCCATGGCTATACCAATGGTGGATGATTTCATCGCGGGTGCGTCGTTAATACCATCTCCCACCATTGCCGTTGGTTGCTCTTTATTCAGGGTGATAACGGCGGTGACTTTGTCTTCCGGCAACAGACTCGCTTCATATTCAATATTGAGTTCGTGGGCGATAGCCGCGGCAGCACGTGGATTATCACCTGTCAGCATTACGCCATTCACACCAATCTGTTTTAAGGCTGCCAGAGCCTGTTTGGCATCTGCCCGTAGCGTATCGCGCAATGCTAATAACCCGATAACTTGATTGGATTTAAGGGTAACCACTACGGTTTTCCCTTGTTCTTCCAGTTGGGTAATTTGTTGCTGCTGCTCAGCAGACAGTTCATTTTGTGTCAGCTTGGATGGAGAGCTGATCAGAATAGTTTCATTATCTACGTTACCCTGAACACCAACTCCAGCAATTGCCCGGCGATTTTCCGCCTGAGCATAGGTGATACCATTCTCTTCGGTTTTACGAATAATGGCCTGTGCCAGAGGATGGTGAGAGCCAGACTCTACCGCGGCAGATAAACCTAACAGCTGAGCTTCGGTCATCTCATTCACAGGGATGATATCCGTTACCATTGGTTTGCCTTCTGTCAGGGTACCGGTTTTATCAAAAGCGATTTGGCTGATGGTTCCTAATTGTTCCAGTGCAGCACCGCCTTTAATCAGAGCCCCACGGCGAGTCGCCGCTGCCAGAGCCGAAGTAATTGCCGCAGGAGTGGAAATCACTAATGCGCAAGGGCAACCAATTAACAGCAGTGTCAGGCCGCGATAAATCCAGGTTTCCCAAGGCTGGGCAAACATCAGCGGTGGAACAATGACCACTAACAGTGCAAACAGCATAATGGCTGGCGTGTAGTAGCGGCTGAAACGATCGATAAATCGTTCAATGGGTGCCCGACGTTCTTCCGCTTCTTCAATCAGCGTCAGAATTCTGTCGATGGCGTTATTGCCCGGCTCAGACAGTACTTTTAGCTGCATTACGCTATCAACGGCCAGGCTGCCTGCCGCGACTTTTTCGCCCCGCAAACGCTCTACCGGAATAGATTCGCCGGTTAATGCACTTTCATCAAAGCTGGCGCTGGCGGCCTGTAATTCTGCATCGACAGGTAGCCGGGTTCCGGGGGCGATTTCAATAATATCTCCCGGAATCAGGCTGGCAGCGGCAACTATTTCTCTGGTTCCATCTTTGCTGAGTCTGACTGCTTCTTCCGGTAGCAGCGCCATCAGTGCAGATACCCCCTGGCGAGCGCGGTTTGCTGCATATGATTCCAGTAACTCACCAATCATAAACAGCATTAACACCATGGCCGCTTCTTCCGTTGCACCAATAAACAGGGCGCCAATAGCGGAAATGCTCATCAGTGTTTCTATAGCAAAAGGCGTTCCGCTACGGGTCAGTCGAATGGTCTGCAAGCCAATTGGGATCAGACCAATAATGGTGGTAATGGTAAAGGCGATACGACCGTAAGTTGGTGAAAATAATTCTAATAACCAACTGAGTAAGATCAGCGTAGCCATAATGACCGGCGGGCCATACTCTTTTAACCGCTGTTGTTTGACCGACGGTTTTGCTGCTGGTGTGGCGTTGGCTCCCGAACTTAATGAGTAACCGGCTTTTTTGACGGCCTGTTCAATACGCGGTGCAATATCCTGAGTTTCTTTGGTATCAACCACTAGCTTTTCTGTGGCAAACAGGATTTTGGCATGTTCAACGCCCGCTACCTGGCTTACCGCGGTTTCTACCTTTTTAGCGCAGCTTGGGCAATCCATGCCAAATACTTGCCATGTCAGACGTGTACTTCCGCTGGAGAGGGTGGCTAAGGTTTCTGTTTTATCTTGTGAACAACAGCTCGATTGACTACAGCTGTTTTCCTGCTGATGGTCATGCTCATGATGATGTTTATCCGATGAGGCATGATCATGTGCCTTATCTGATGGTATGTGATTGTTATGGCTGTGATTGTTCATAAATATATACCTTCACCCATTGTTTAATGGAGTTACTCTACACCTTAGAGTCTACTCCAGAGTCAATGGGTGAAAATGATATATTTTAGGCTGTATGGTGAGAGTGTTTTAGATACCGTAATACAGCCTCACATTATCGTGCCATCAGTGCGAATACGCCCCATCCAAGATACTCACGCGTATAGGTAGCGTAACGTTTTGGCTCCTGAGTTAGCATATCCCGAATCTCTTTTGCCATTTCGTCATCAGGGTTTGCCTCCAGCCAGCGGCGCATAGTCAGCCATTTAGCTGCTTCGTACCTGTCCCAACCTTGCTGATCGGCCAGAACCATTTCCACAACGTCGTAGTTGAGGTCGCCAAACGACGCAATAAGTTCTGGTAAGATAAGAAAGTCGGAGGCAGAACTGGCAAAGCATGCTTTGGCAATCTCTTCCGTTGGTGGTAACTGGCGCCAGTAGGGTTCACCAATCAGGATAATCCCGCCAGCATTGAGGCTTTTCGACAGAAGCTCGATAGTGCCAGCAACTCCACCGGCAATCCATGTGGCGCCGATACAGGCAGCTATATCGACCTTTTTATTGGCAACATAACCGGCAGCATCATTGTGGATAAATTCTACATGATCGACGACGCCAAGTTCTTCCGCACGGCGTTTTGCTTGTGCAGAAAACAGCTGGCTCATATCAATACCGACACCCGTGATTCCATAGTCCCGTGCCCAGGTACATAACATCTCTCCTGAACCACTGCCGAGGTCGAGCACTGAAGTTCCCTGTTCCAGACGCAATGCTGCGCCGAGAGTGGCAAATTTTTCTGGTGTGAATGGGTTATGGATGCGGTGAGCACTTTCAGTAATAGTAAAAATACGTGGGATATCCAATGCGGAAATTCCTTTTATTAAGTAACTTAATCACTGAAATGTAACCTTAGTGGCTATAATGAACAAGCGTTGTAAATATCAGGTCATCACTTTAGCGTTCGGTCATTAAGTCTGAATTCATATTTAATAATTGCTCATATAATAATCAGATGTAAAGTAAATATGTTTGGTATCAAAAACAGCGATAACCTATACTTGGCGTCCTTTAACGATACAAACAAAGGTAAATAAAGCATGCCATTATTGATTGCAACCACAGTTCTGTGGGCATTCTCTTTTAGTTTAATTGGCGTTTATTTATCGGGGCAGGTGGATACCTGGTTTGCGGTTTTAATGCGAGTGGCGCTGGCCTTTTTAGTCTTCTTACCTTTTCTACGTTTACGTCAGGTAAGTTTGAAGCAGGCATCATTGTATATGACCGTTGGTGCTTTTCAGCTCGGTATTATGTATCTGTTCTATTACCAGTCTTTTCTCTATCTCAGCGTACCGGAAGTTTTACTGTTCACTATTTTGACCCCTGTTTATGTCACGTTGATTTATGACCTGATGGCAGGTAATCGTCTGCGAGTTGGCTATTTGTTGAGTGCATTACTGGCGGTAGTGGGTGCAGCAGTCATTCGTTACGATCAGTTGAGCAGTCAATTTTGGTTGGGATTAATCTGTATTCAGGGTGCCAATATCTGTTTTGCTATTGGTCAGGTTGGATACAAGCGACTGATGGAAATCTACCCAATGCCGCAGCGGAATGCTTTCTCGTGGTTCTATTTGGGTGCGCTGTGCGTTGCCGTGGTAGCGTGGTTTATATTTGGTAATTCGGGAAAACTACCGACTACCCATTTACAATGGGGCATTCTGATCTGGTTGGGTATTGGCGCTTCCGGATTAGGCTTCTTTATGTGGAACTATGGTGCAACGCAGGTGGATGCCGGTACGTTGGCTATTATGAATAATGCGCTTATTCCGGCAGGGTTGGTGGTGAACTTTGCCCTATGGCAGCACGATGTTAACTGGGTCAGATTAATTATTGGTGGTGGAATTATTGTAGCGTCCCTGCTGGTGCATAAGTGGTGGGTGGTTCCTAACGCTGTTACGGTCAAAAAGTCCGCCTGAATCACGCCAGTCTGACAAAGGGCAGGCTACCGCCATGCTGATGAGCAATATCAATAAACGCTTTTACCGCCGGTTGATGTTGCTCTCCATCACGAACAGCGGCATATAGCCTGCGCCATAGCCCTTCTGCTAAGGGTTTCGTTACTACCAATCCCTGTTTTTCGGCATTCTCAACCACCCAGTGTGGAAGGGCAGCAATTCCCATTTGAGCCGACACCATCTGAATCAACAACATGGTATTGTCCACGCTCTTTAACGCCGGAGAGATACCAGCCGGCTGTAGAAAGTGTTTCCAGACATCTAAGCGCTGACGCTGAACCGGGTAGATTAGCAATGTTTCATCAGCCAGATTTTCAGGCGTAATTTGCTGCTGAAGGGCTAATGGGTGTTCCGGGGCCAGCACCAGACGAACTTCAAAATCAAACAACGTTGAATAGTGCAAGCCACTGCGCGGCAAAATATCAGATGTCATCACCAAATCTAACTCACCTTGTTGCAGCTCAGGCTGAGGGTCAAAGGTCACTCCTGCTTTAAAATCCATCTGAACTTCAGGATAAATCTGGCGAAACGAATTGAGTGCCGGGGTTAGCCACTGAATACAGCTGTGACACTCAATAGCCAGACGGAGAGTATTTTTAGGTGGAGCACTACAACTTTGTAGCGCCTGCTGAATTTGCGGTAATACCCGATCTGCCAGTTCTAATAAAATATCCCCCTGTGGCGTAAAGCGAATCGGCTGACTTTTTCGCAGATAAAGACGATAGCCAAGACGTTGTTCAATTTCGTTCAACTGATGAGAAAGGGCCGATTGTGTTAAGTAAAGTTGAGTTGCTGCGCTGGCCAGAGAGCCACCCTGACGTAAAGCCTGCAGTGTTCGTAGATGTTTTAACTCGATCATGAATATTTTTCACTCTCTGTATGAAAAAGTTGCGCTTGTGGATCACACCATACCTGTTGATTATGGATGTGTAAACATCTAGACGGCTAAATGAGGTTGATATGAGTATCCAGAGTCACATTTTAGGCTTCCCGCGTATTGGCGTGGAGCGAGAGTTGAAAAAATCATTAGAGCGCTACTGGAGTGGCGATATCGACAGACAAAGTCTGTTAGAGACCGGACGTGAACTGAGAGCCCGTCACTGGCAACAACAATGTGATGCCGGAATCGATCTGCTGCCAGTAGGGGATTTCGCCTGGTACGATCATGTTTTAGCAACCAGCCTTTTGCTGGGTAATGTACCTGAGCGTCATCGTAATGAAGATGGCACTATCGATATTGATACGCTATTTCGCATTGGTCGTGGCCGGGCTCCAACCGGTAAGCCAGCGGTAGCGGCAGAAATGACCAAATGGTTTAACACCAACTATCACTACATGGTGCCAGAGTTTGTTCGTGGTCAGCGTTTTGATCTGGCGTGGAATCAGTTATTTGATGAAGTGGATGAAGCCATTGCTTTAGGCCATCGGGTTAAGCCGGTATTACTGGGGCCACTGAGCTACCTGTGGTTAGGAAAAGTAAAAGGTGAATCATTCGATCGTCTGACACTGTTGCAGGACATTTTACCGGTCTACCAGCAAGTACTGACTAAACTGGCAGAGCGCGGTATTGAATGGGTGCAAATTGATGAACCTGCACTGGTGTTGGATCTGCCAAAAGAGTGGCTGGCGGCCTGGCAACCAGCCTATCAGGCACTAACTGGAAAGGTGAAAATATTACTCACCACCTATTTTGACGGAATCAGCCATCAGTTGGAGACCATTCGTCATTTACCTGTGCAGGGGCTGCATGTCGATTTAGTGGCGGGTAAAGATAATATTGAACAGTTGCATCAAGTCTTGCCACAAGATTGGCTGCTCTCGCTCGGTGTTATTAATGGTCGTAACGTATGGCGGGCAGATCTATCACGTTGGTTTGAACAATTACGTCCGCTGGTGGGGCAACGAGCCTGGTGGATTTCTGGCTCCTGCTCATTGCTGCACAGTCCAATCGATCTGGCTCGTGAAACCAGACTGGATGAGGAAGTGAAGAGCTGGTTTGCCTTTGCCTTGCAAAAATGTAGCGAAATTAGTTTGTTAACTCAGGCTCTGAATAATGCGCAAGACAGTGAATTACAGCAAAAACTGGCGGAATACAGTGCGCCTGTCCGCAACCGTCAAAAATCTGCACGAGTACATAATTCGGCGGTGGAACAGCGTTTAGCAAAAATTGGCCCGCAGGATAGCCAACGCCAGCAGCCTTACACTCAACGTGCTGAGCTGCAACGGGCAAAATATAATTTACCGTTGTGGCCAACCACTACCATTGGTTCATTCCCACAGACTGCGGATATTCGTACTTTGCGCCTCGATTTTAAACAGGGTCGTCTGGACGGCGGTAAATACCGTACCGGAATCAGCGAACACATCAGACAGGCCATACTTGAGCAGGAGCGCTTAGGGCTGGATGTATTGGTGCACGGTGAAGCTGAACGCAATGACATGGTTGAGTATTTTGGTGAACATCTGGACGGTTTCGTGTTTACGCAAAATGGCTGGGTACAGAGCTATGGTTCACGCTGTGTAAAGCCACCGATCATTATTGGCGATATCAGCCGTCCGCAACCTATTACCGTCGAATGGGCGCGTTATGCTCAGTCTCTGACTGAGAAACCGGTGAAAGGGATGTTAACTGGCCCGGTAACCATTCTCTGCTGGTCATTCCCGCGTGAAGATGTCAGCCGGGAAGTGATTGCCAAACAAATCGCTTTGGCTCTGCGTGATGAAGTCAGTGATTTGGAAGCGGCGGGTATTGGCATCATCCAAATTGATGAGCCAGCGTTGAGAGAAGGATTACCGCTGAAAAAAGCAGAGTGGAATGATTATCTGGACTGGGCAACAGAAGCATTCCGTCTGAACGCTTCTTCGGTGAAGGATGAAACCCAAATCCATACCCATATGTGTTACTGCGAGTTTAACGACATTATGGATTCCATTACTGCACTGGATGCGGATGTTATCACTATTGAAACATCACGCTCTGATATGGAACTGTTGGAAGCGTTTGAGTCATTTGAGTATCCAAATGAGATTGGGCCAGGGGTATACGATATTCACTCGCCTAACGTACCGAGCGTGGCATGGATTGAAGCATTATTACGTCGCGCGGCCCAACGCATTCCCGCGGAACGCCTGTGGGTAAACCCGGATTGCGGTTTAAAAACCCGCGCCTGGCCGGAGACCCGGCAGTCACTGGAAAACATGGTGCAGGCAGCCCGTTCGCTGCGGGAATCTTATTAATAGTTGATTCTGCATCACTTAATCAGAAAATCATTGGGCGCATTCAGCGCCCCTTTTTTATAGCTGTGATAAAATTAAACGGATTAATAATTTTAATAGGGTGATCTGATGGAAAAGTTAGCATCGTTATACCAGGCGCATCTCTCTGTATTACAGCAACGTACCCAGGCCGTTTTAGAACGGAATCAGCTCGACGCTTTGCTTATTCACTCTGGTGAATTGATTCGACTTTTTCTCGACGATCGAGATTACCCGTTTAAAGTTAACCCTCATTTCAAGGCTTGGGTGCCGGTCACCGAAGTGCAAAATTGCTGGATTTTGGTAGATGGTGTCAATAAGCCAAAACTTTGGTTCTACTCTCCGGTTGATTACTGGTACAGCGTTGAACCATTACCAAATAGTTTTTGGACTCCTTACATTGATATTCAACCGCTGAAAAAGGCTGATGACATTAATAGCTACCTGCCGACGCAACGAGACAAGGTGGGTTATATAGGACCAAATTCTTCCAGAGCCAAGTGGCTGGGTATCTCAGAAAAAAACATTAACCCTAAACCGGTCATCGACTATCTGCATTACTATCGTTCATACAAAACTGACTATGAGCTGTTTTGTATGCGTGAGGCACAGAAAGTCGCGATTAATGGTCATAAAGCCGCCCGGGATGCGTTTTATTCCGATATGAGTGAATTTGATATTAATCTGGCCTATTTGACGGCAACTGGTCATCGGGATACCAACGTTCCTTACGATAATATTATTGCGTTGAATGACCATGCGGCGGTGTTGCATTACACCAAGATGGAGCAATCTACTCCGGCGGAATCTTTCAGCTTTCTGATTGATGCCGGTGCTGAATATAACGGTTATGCCGCCGATCTGACCCGTACCTACGCCAGACATAAAGACAGCGATTTTGATTTGCTGATAAAAGATCTGAATGCTGAACAGCAGGCGCTGATCGCTACGTTAAAAGTCGGGGTTAACTTTGTGGATTATCATCTGCAAATGCATCAACGCATTGCCAGGCTGCTGAAAAAATACGATCTGATTGTGAATATGAGCGAAGAAGATATCGTTGAAACTGGAATCAGTTTCACTTTCTTCCCTCATGGTCTTGGCCATCCGTTGGGGCTACAGGTTCATGATGTTGCCGGATTTATGCAGGATGATACCGGTACCCATCGCCCGGCACCGGAAAGACATCCACCGCTGCGCTGCACGCGTGACCTCGAACCGGGTATGGTGATGACCATTGAGCCGGGCCTCTATTTTATTGATACCCTGCTGGCTCCATGGCGTGATAGTCAGTTCAACCCTAACTTTAACTGGTTGCGCATTGATAAATTCAGGCCGTACGGCGGTATCCGTATTGAGGATAACGTGGTGATTCGTAAAGATCGGGTGGAAAACATGACGCGGGATTTGAAACTGTCCTGATGGAATCCTATTTAATACCTGCTGAAGCGGTGACATTTAATGAAGAAATTAAAAAGAGCCGCTTTATTACTTATCTTGCACCGGTAAACGGTGCCGATAAGGCTAAACTGTTTATACAACAAATCAGGGATGAGCATCCGGATGCACGGCACCACTGTTGGGCATTTGTTGCCGGTGCACCAAATGATTCTCAGCAACTGGGTTTTTCTGATGACGGTGAACCCTCAGGAACCGCGGGTAAACCAATGCTGGCCCAGCTTATGGGAAGCGGAGTGGGCGAAGTGGTGGCAGTCGTGGTTCGCTATTATGGTGGTATTTTGTTGGGTACCGGCGGACTGGTTAAGGCGTATGGTAATGGTGTTCAACAGGCGCTGAAGATATTACCCACCCAGTTGCGCATACCTCAGTCAGAATTTTTGCTGGTGTGTGATTATCAGCAATTAACCATGGTAGAAACCTTAGTTCAGCAGTCTGGTGGCGAGATTGTGCGTGCCGACTATGGTGCAGATATTCGTTTAATATTGTCATTACCGACATTACATATTGAGCAAATTGCCGGTAAATTACGTGATGTCAGCCGTGGAGCATTGCTTTTGTCTCCGGTTACGTAATAATCCTCAGGTTTTTATTGAAAAAGGTCGAACCGGAATGCACTTTCGCACAATAACCCGTATTGTCGGGCTCTTGGTTATCCTATTTTCCGGATTAATGGTAGTCCCGGGGATAGTTGCACTGATTTATCGCGATGGTGCCGGTAGTGCATTCACCCAAACCTTTGTTGTGGCGATTATTATCGGTCTGTTCCTGTGGTTCCCAAATCGTAATCAAAAGCACGAGTTGAAGTCCCGCGAGGGCTTCCTGATCGTGGTACTGTTCTGGACGGTACTGGGTAGCGTAGGGGCATTGCCGTTTATTTTTGCTGAATCGCTGGGAATGAGTATCACCAATGCGTTCTTTGAATCATTCTCCGGATTAACCACCACAGGTGCTACCACTCTGGTTGGTCTGGATAGCCTGCCTAAAGCCATTCTGTTCTATCGCCAGATGCTCCAATGGTTAGGGGGTATGGGGATCATCGTATTAGCCGTGGCCATTTTACCGCTACTGGGCGTAGGTGGTATGCAGCTCTATCGGGCAGAAATTCCCGGCCCGTTAAAAGACAGTAAGATGCGACCACGAATTGCAGAAACGGCAAAAACGCTGTGGTTCATCTATGTACTAATTACTATTGCCTGCGCTTTGTCTCTTTGGGCGGCGGGTATGAGTCCCTTTGATGCCATTGGGCACAGTTTTTCCACCGTTGCTATTGGTGGGTTTTCTACTCATGAAAGTGGTCTGGCGTTTTATAACAGTTCATTAATTAATAATATTACTGCCGTGTTTTTGTTTATTTCCGGGTGTAACTTTGGCCTGCACTTTGCCGTATTAAGCGGGCGCAGCGTTAAGGTGTACTGGCGCGATCCGGAATTTAAAATGTACTTCTTCTTTCAGGTTGCCCTGATTGCCATTTGTACTTTAATGCTCTGGCAGAAAGATGTGTACGGCACCCTGTTGGAATCGCTGAACCAATCGTTTTTTCATGTGATATCCATGACCACTACTACCGGTTCCTCTACAGAGGCGATTGCCACCTGGCCGACCTTCTTACCGGTGATGTTGCTTATGGCGACATTTGTTGGTGGCTGTGCGGGCTCAACCGGTGGTGGACTTAAAGTTATTCGCGTACTGTTACTGTTCTTACAGGGAGTACGTGAGCTGAAGCGTCTGGTTCATCCTAATGCGGTATATACCATTAAGCTGGGAAACAGGGCTTTGCCGGAACGCGTCATTGAAGCGGTTTGGGGCTTCTTCTCCGCTTATGCGCTGGTGTTCATCATTGGCATGTTGGCGCTGATGGCTACCGGATTAGATGCATTTTCTGCCTTCACCGGCATTGTCTCTGCATTAAACAACGTGGGGATTGGTATTGGTGACTTTGGCAGCCACTACGCGCAGGTTAATGATGCTGCCAAGTGGATCCTGATTGTGAGCATGATGTTTGGTCGTCTTGAGGTCTTTACGCTTCTGGTTCTACTTACGCCAATTTTCTGGCGTGAGTAACGGGAAACAAACAATAAGAAAGGAATAACCCATGAAAGCATTGCTTATTTATTCAAGTCGCGAGGGGCAAACGAAAACTATTGTCTCCAGTATTGCTGATGAATTGCGTGAGAAGAATATCCAGGTCGATCTGTATAATGTGGATGATGTCCCGCAAGTTAACTTCGCAGACTATAACGGCGTTCTGATTGGTGCAGCTATTCGCTATGGTCACTTCCATAAAGAGTTCAGGACATTTGTTGAACGTCACTATCAGGCATTAAACCAAATGCCGAGCGCCTTTGTTTCCGTTTCGCTGATTGCCCGAAAAGTAGAAAAACAAACGGCGGAAACTAACAGCTATACCCGTAAGTATCTGGCGGCGACTCAGTGGCATCCAACCCTTTGCGGCGTTTTTGCCGGCGCATTACGCTACCCTCGTTATACCTGGTTAGATCGAGTCATGATTCAGTTAATTATGAAAATGACTAAAGGGGAAACGGACAGCAGCAAAGACGTAGAATATACCGATTGGGATAAAGTGAAGCAGTTTGCCGGGGAATTCGAACGTTTAATCAGCAAATAGCCTGTTTATTATGGCATTGTGGCGAAAAATAAAGCGGTTAAAATTATTTTATCAATTAGCACTTGCCAGATGATTCTGAGTCCCTATAATGCGCCTCCACTGACACGGCAACAGCTGCTTCAGTTCAGACGTTATCGTGCATAAATCTGTGATTTAACACTTGACTCTGACGCGGGAAAGCGTAGTATACGCAGCCCGTGTTGCGGGAAGTTTTTCGCCGCAACATCGCTCTTTAACAATTTATCAGACAATCTGTGTGGGCACTCACAAGACGGTATCTCACGTCATTGCACTTCGGTGTAACGACACAAAAAATACCAAGTCTTAAAGAGTGACCAGACAGTAATTCATTTGAATTATTGAAAGTAATCTTTGAGCATCAAGCTGTTAATTGAAGAGTTTGATCATGGCTCAGATTGAACGCTGGCGGCAGGCCTAACACATGCAAGTCGAACGGTAGCACAGGGGAGCTTGCTCCCCGGGTGACGAGTGGCGGACGGGTGAGTAATGCCTGGGAAACTGCCCGATGGAGGGGGATAACTACTGGAAACGGTAGCTAATACCGCATAATGTCTTCGGACCAAAGTGGGGGACCTTCGGGCCTCACACCATCGGATGTGCCCAGGTGGGATTAGCTTGTAGGTGAGGTAATGGCTCACCTAGGCGACGATCCCTAGCTGGTCTGAGAGGATGACCAGCCACACTGGGACTGAGACACGGCCCAGACTCCTACGGGAGGCAGCAGTGGGGAATATTGCACAATGGGGGAAACCCTGATGCAGCCATGCCGCGTGTGTGAAGAAGGCCTTAGGGTTGTAAAGCACTTTCAGTGGGGAGGAAGGATGTGAAGTTAATAGCTTCATGTATTGACGTTACCCACAGAAGAAGCACCGGCTAACTCCGTGCCAGCAGCCGCGGTAATACGGAGGGTGCAAGCGTTAATCGGAATTACTGGGCGTAAAGCGCACGCAGGCGGTCTGCCAAGTCGGATGTGAAATCCCCGGGCTTAACCTGGGAACTGCATCCGAAACTGGCAGGCTAGAGTCTTGTAGAGGGGGGTAGAATTCCATGTGTAGCGGTGAAATGCGTAGAGATGTGGAGGAATACCGGTGGCGAAGGCGGCCCCCTGGACAAAGACTGACGCTCAGGTGCGAAAGCGTGGGGAGCAAACAGGATTAGATACCCTGGTAGTCCACGCTGTAAACGATGTCGACTTGGAGGTTGTTCCCTTGAGGAGTGGCTTCCGGAGCTAACGCGTTAAGTCGACCGCCTGGGGAGTACGGCCGCAAGGTTAAAACTCAAATGAATTGACGGGGGCCCGCACAAGCGGTGGAGCATGTGGTTTAATTCGATGCAACGCGAAGAACCTTACCTACTCTTGACATCCAGAGAAGTTTGCAGAGATGCGAATGTGCCTTCGGGAACTCTGAGACAGGTGCTGCATGGCTGTCGTCAGCTCGTGTTGTGAAATGTTGGGTTAAGTCCCGCAACGAGCGCAACCCCTATCCTTTGTTGCCAGCGCGTAATGGTGGGAACTCAAAGGAGACTGCCGGTGATAAACCGGAGGAAGGTGGGGATGACGTCAAGTCATCATGGCCCTTACGAGTAGGGCTACACACGTGCTACAATGGCGTATACAAAGAGAAGCTACCTCGCGAGAGCATGCGGACCTCATAAAGTACGTCGTAGTCCGGATTGGAGTCTGCAACTCGACTCCATGAAGTCGGAATCGCTAGTAATCGTAGATCAGAATGCTACGGTGAATACGTTCCCGGGCCTTGTACACACCGCCCGTCACACCATGGGAGTGGGTTGCAAAAGAAGTAGGTAGCTTAACCTTCGGGAGGGCGCTTACCACTTTGTGATTCATGACTGGGGTGAAGTCGTAACAAGGTAACCGTAGGGGAACCTGCGGTTGGATCACCTCCTTACCTGAAAGATACTGATTGAGTGCAGTGTCCACACAGATTGTCTGATGAAATGAAAAGAGAGCAAAGCGTCTGCGAAGCTGACATATCTGTGTCCCCTTCGTCTAGAGGCCTAGGACACCGCCCTTTCACGGCGGTAACAGGGGTTCGAATCCCCTAGGGGACGCCACTTGCTGATGATGGGTGAAAGACATTGTCGATGAATATCTCAAAACTGATTTCGCTGTATTCACAGCCCAGTCATGTTTGAGATATTTGCTCTTTAACAATCCGGAACAAGCTGAAATTTGAATCCTCAGCCAATAGTGAGTAATACACTGACACTAATTGGACTGAGCGAGTCTCTCAATTGTTTACGACTTTAGAATGTTGTCTTTCGAGACACCTTCGGGTTGTGAGGTTAAGTGACTAAGCGTACACGGTGGATGCCTAGGCAGTCAGAGGCGATGAAGGGCGTGCTAATCTGCGATAAGCGTCGGTAAGGTGATATGAACCGTAATAACCGGCGATACCCGAATGGGGAAACCCAGTGCAATTCGTTGCACTATCATACGATGAATACATAGTCGTATGAGGCGAACCGGGGGAACTGAAACATCTAAGTACCCCGAGGAAAAGAAATCAACCGAGATTCCCCCAGTAGCGGCGAGCGAACGGGGAGGAGCCCAGAACCTGAATCAGTTTGTGTGTTAGTGGAAGCGTCTGGAAAGTCGCACGGTACAGGGTGATAGTCCCGTACACCAAAATGCACAGATTGTGAGTTCGATGAGTAAGGCGGGACACGTGACATCCTGTCTGAATATGGGGGGACCATCCTCCAAGGCTAAATACTCCTGACTGACCGATAGTGAACCAGTACCGTGAGGGAAAGGCGAAAAGAACCCCGGCGAGGGGAGTGAAACAGAACCTGAAACCGTGTACGTACAAGCAGTGGGAGCACTCTTTATGGGTGTGACTGCGTACCTTTTGTATAATGGGTCAGCGACTTATATTTTGTAGCAAGGTTAACCGAATAGGGGAGCCGTAGGGAAACCGAGTCTTAACTGGGCGTATAGTTGCAAGGTATAGACCCGAAACCCGGTGATCTAGCCATGGGCAGGTTGAAGGTTGGGTAACACTAACTGGAGGACCGAACCGACTAATGTTGAAAAATTAGCGGATGACCTGTGGCTGGGGGTGAAAGGCCAATCAAACCGGGAGATAGCTGGTTCTCCCCGAAAGCTATTTAGGTAGCGCCTCGTGAACTCATCTTCGGGGGTAGAGCACTGTTTCGACTAGGGGGCCATCCCGGCTTACCAACTCGATGCAAACTCCGAATACCGAAGAATGTTATCACGGGAGACACACGGCGGGTGCTAACGTCCGTCGTGAAGAGGGAAACAACCCAGACCGCCAGCTAAGGTCCCAAAGTCATGGTTAAGTGGGAAACGATGTGGGAAGGCACAGACAGCCAGGATGTTGGCTTAGAAGCAGCCATCATTTAAAGAAAGCGTAATAGCTCACTGGTCGAGTCGGCCTGCGCGGAAGATGTAACGGGGCTAAACCATGCACCGAAGCTGCGGCAGCGATACGAAAGTATTGTTGGGTAGGGGAGCGTTCTGTAAGCCTGCGAAGGTGGACTGTGAGGTCTGCTGGAGGTATCAGAAGTGCGAATGCTGACATAAGTAACGATAAAGCGGGTGAAAAGCCCGCTCGCCGGAAGACCAAGGGTTCCTGTCCAACGTTAATCGGGGCAGGGTGAGTCGACCCCTAAGGCGAGGCCGAAAGGCGTAGTCGATGGGAAACAGGTTAATATTCCTGTACTTGGTGTTACTGCGAAGGGGGGACGAAGAAGGCTAGGCTATCCGGGCGACGGTTGTCCCGGTTTAAGCGTGTAGGTGGGTTGACCAGGTAAATCCGGTTGGCTGTTAACACTGAGGCGTGATGACGAGCCACTACGGTGGTGAAGTAGTTGATGCCCTGCTTCCAGGAAAAGCCTCTAAGCTCCAGGTAACATTAAATCGTACCCCAAACCGACACAGGTGGTCAGGTAGAGAATACTCAGGCGCTTGAGAGAACTCGGGTGAAGGAACTAGGCAAAATGGTGCCGTAACTTCGGGAGAAGGCACGCTGGCATTAGGTGAAGTCCCCTGCGGATGGAGCTGAAGCCAGTCGAAGATACCAGCTGGCTGCAACTGTTTATTAAAAACACAGCACTGTGCAAACACGAAAGTGGACGTATACGGTGTGACGCCTGCCCGGTGCTGGAAGGTTAATTGATGGGGTTAGCGTAAGCGAAGCTCTTGATCGAAGCCCCAGTAAACGGCGGCCGTAACTATAACGGTCCTAAGGTAGCGAAATTCCTTGTCGGGTAAGTTCCGACCTGCACGAATGGCGTAATGATGGCCAGGCTGTCTCCACCCGAGACTCAGTGAAATTGAACTCGCAGTGAAGATGCTGTGTACCCGCGGCAAGACGGAAAGACCCCGTGAACCTTTACTATAGCTTGACACTGAACATTGAGCCTTGATGTGTAGGATAGGTGGGAGGCTTTGAAGCGGTGACGCCAGTCATCGTGGAGCCAACCTTGAAATACCACCCTTTAATGTTTGATGTTCTAACTTTGGCCCGTAATCCGGGTTGAGGACAGTGTCTGGTGGGTAGTTTGACTGGGGCGGTCTCCTCCCAAAGAGTAACGGAGGAGCACGAAGGTTAGCTAATCACGGTCGGACATCGTGAGGTTAGTGCAATGGCATAAGCTAGCTTGACTGCGAGAGTGACGGCTCGAGCAGGTACGAAAGTAGGTCATAGTGATCCGGTGGTTCTGAATGGAAGGGCCATCGCTCAACGGATAAAAGGTACTCCGGGGATAACAGGCTGATACCGCCCAAGAGTTCATATCGACGGCGGTGTTTGGCACCTCGATGTCGGCTCATCACATCCTGGGGCTGAAGTAGGTCCCAAGGGTACGGCTGTTCGCCGTTTAAAGTGGTACGCGAGCTGGGTTTAGAACGTCGTGAGACAGTTCGGTCCCTATCTGCCGTGGGCGCTGGAAGATTGAGAGGGGTTGCTCCTAGTACGAGAGGACCGGAGTGAACGCACCACTGGTGTTCGGGTTGTCATGCCAATGGCATTGCCCGGTAGCTACGTGCGGAAAAGATAACCGCTGAAAGCATCTAAGCGGGAAACTTGCCTCGAGATGAGTCTTCCCTTGGACTTTAAGTCCACTGAAGGAACGTTAAAGACTATGACGTTGATAGGTCGGGTGTGTAAGCGTAGCGATACGTTGAGCTAACCGATACTAATGAACCGTGAGACTTAACCTTACAACACCGAAGGTGTTTTGGGATTGAGAGAGTAAAGAAGTCAGATTTCAGCGAATGTTCAGGATTGGAATGAATGGTTGTGTGCGATAGTGATATTGAATGCAACGGTTCATGAAACAGAATATGCCTGGCGGCGATAGCGCGGTGGTCCCACCTGACCCCATGCCGAACTCAGAAGTGAAACGCCGTAGCGCCGATGGTAGTGTGGGGCTTCCCCATGCGAGAGTAGGGAACTGCCAGGCTTTAAATTTGATGTAAACAGTATCAGTAGCTGAAACCAGGGAATGGTACAAACCTTGTCCCGATGGTTAAATGACAAAGTCATTTAAACTACTAGACTGTAGATATTGTTATCAGGTTTGTATCTGATAAAGCCAGTTTTGGCGCTGATATGGCTCAGTTGGTAGAGCGCACCCTTGGTAAGGGTGAGGTCCCCAGTTCGACTCTGGGTATCAGCACCACTTAATTATGTTAGACATAGAAAGAATTTGTCTGGCGGCGATAGCGCGGTGGTCCCACCTGACCCCATGCCGAACTCAGAAGTGAAACGCCGTAGCGCCGATGGTAGTGTGGGGCTTCCCCATGCGAGAGTAGGGAACTGCCAGACTTTAATTAAGAGAAACCTCAGTCGAAAGACTGAGGTTTTTTGCTTTGGTGGTGATGCAGTTCGTTATTTGATGGAGAGTAGGGTAAACCTGTGACGCATTGATCTGAAAGGTGAATGACATAGTTATTAATAAACTGCCAGGCTTTAATTAAATTAAGAGAAACCCTCAGCGAAAGTTGAGGGTTTTTTGCTTTAATAGTGATGTAGTTTGGGTGTAGCTTGCTACCCGAAAGAAGCCAGAACAAACTTCCAGAGAGAGTTTGAGAAAAAGTGATGTCTAAATACAAAAGTAGAAGCGAAGCCATAAATAATAAACGGCAGAAGTGATTAATAAGATTTTCCAATGAAAAACGGTCTTCTTAATTTGATAACAACGTTGATCTTGCTTATCTCTATAGTGTCGAGTTAATAGTAATTTACCTTTGTAACAGCTAAGAGCTAAACATTTCCCAGCTAATTCAGGCTGAGTCTAAATATGAAGCTGTGAGATGAATACAGAGAGTATGCAGATATCACTGAAGAATTAATTAAGACCGAACTATGGCTGGTTTATGAGGGATTTTGAGGCATATGGAATTTCTTGTGCTTAGCTGAGTTGTATTTATTTACCTCTATGAGTGAATGTATCTGAAAGAAGATGCTGGAGTGACAATAAAAAAACCCGCCATAAATTAGCGGGTTTAATATTAATTTCAGGTAGTGCTTAGTCTGCTTTTTTACATTCCAGCAGGCCACGGTAGATCAGACCACCGACGATACCACCAATGATAGGCACCAGCCAGAAAATCCACAGTTGTTCTAACGCCCAGCCGCCCTGGAAAATCGCAACGCCAGTACTACGCGCTGGGTTAACAGAGGTATTAGTCACCGGAATGCTGATTAAGTGAATCAAAGTCAGACCCAGACCAATCGCGATAGGAGCAAACCCGGCAGGGGCACGTTTATCCGTTGCACCATGAATGATGATTAGGAAGAATGCAGTTAATACGAATTCAGCTGCAATGGCAGCCTGCAGAGAGAAACCACCAGGAGAGTGCTCGCCATAACCGTTAGAAGCAAAACCACTGGCGCTGGCATCAAAGCCTGCTTTACCACTGGCGATCAGGTATAACACTGCACCAGCAGCAATACCGCCAATAACTTGTGTAATGATGTATGGAACAACATCTTTAGCAGGAAAACGACCACCTGCAAATAAACCAAGTGTTACTGCTGGGTTAAAATGCCCACCAGAAATATGACCGACAGCATAAGCCATGGTTAATACGGTAAGGCCAAACGCCAGCGCAACGCCAGCAAAGCCAATGCCTAAGCCGGGGAAAGCAGCAGCTAAAACAGCACTACCACAACCACCGAAGACTAGCCAAAAAGTACCAAAGAACTCAGCTGAGAGTTTTCTTAACATGATGTAATTTTCCTTAAAAGAATAAACAGACATACCAACGATTAGTACGCCCATCCTATGAATATAGTCCATTACGACTGACGGGCCAGAGTGTATACCGAGCAGTGGTTTTTATTCAAATGTGCGATATTAGTCACATAAGAAGCGTTGTTTGTATTGTTTCAGGAATATATTAATTTAATATATTGATATATAAGATTTTTTAAGGTTTATTCGCTATAAGGTGACCGTATGTTAATTATTCAAATTCAATATTATTATTTTATGCGATTGTTTATATCGGTTTAAGCTGTAATTTAGTATTTATTATTATTCTCAGTTTCTATGCGGTAGTATTTCATGTAAAAATATTTAATATGAAGTAGTTATTACTGAACAATGAGTTGTTTTTCAGGGAGTGAAACAAAATGCAGTGCCCTAAATGTAAAACAGATACATTACAACCTGCAATTCTGAATAATGATATTCCATGTTAAATCTGCAAGAGTTGCGGTGGTGACTGGCTGACGATCCCTGTCTGCTATTAAATTAACATTAAAGGCGCCAATGGCGCCTTTAACATAGCTAGCTTTTTTAATTAATGGGATACGCTACCTGAAGCACCATAGCCCGTTTGTGAACGAATGGATTGAGAGTAGAACAACTCTCTTTCCTGAACTGCATTTGTTGATGTATCAGTAATGGAGAAGAACCAGGTTCCCATAAAAGCAATTATCATCGAAAATAATGCAGGGTATTCATAAGGATAGATAGCTTTTTCATGACCCAGTATTTGTACCCAGATGGTTGGGCCGAGGATCATCAGTCCTACAGCACTGAGCAATCCTAACCAACCGCCAATCATGGCTCCTCGAGTGGTTAGTTTTTTCCAATACATTGACAGAATAATGATTGGGAAGTTACAGCTTGCCGCGATGGAGAATGCCAGGCCCACCATGAAAGCGATATTTTGCTTCTCAAACAGAATACCCAGCCCAATGGCGACAAATCCTAATACCACGGTGGTTATTTTTGAGACTTTTAACTCATCGCGTTCGGTAGCCTGACCCTGCTTGATAACATTAGCATAGAGGTCATGGGAAACGGCAGAGGCACCCGCCAGAGTTAAACCTGCAACCACTGCCAGAATCGTGGCAAATGCAACGGCAGAGATAAATCCAAGGAAGAA
The DNA here is from genome assembly GCF_013394855.1 of Limnobaculum xujianqingii. NCBI lineage: Bacteria > Pseudomonadati > Pseudomonadota > Gammaproteobacteria > Enterobacterales > Budviciaceae > Limnobaculum > Limnobaculum xujianqingii. Next base: position 1,334,434 of record NZ_JABMLK010000002.1, read on the forward strand.
ACTACCACCAACGGCATCAGCAAGATGAACTGCCGCCATGTTGGTTCCTCCAATCAGGGCTCCGGCTGCATCTTTAAACGCCGGATTTCCACCTACCAGGAAGATGGCTCCAAACCCGATAATAAAGGTAAGAATATAGAAATAACCGATAAAACCAGTGGCATAAAATACGCTCTTGCGTGCTTCTTTGGCGTCACTTACGGTAAAGAATCGCATAATGATATGTGGTAATCCGGCAGTACCAAACATCAGCGCTAAACCTAATGAGAGCGCAGATATTGGGTCGGAAACTAATCCACCCGGACTCATAATGGCGGCACCTTTCGGGCTGGTTTTAATTGCCTGAACGAAGAGTTCATTAAAATTGAAGTTAACAGATTTCATGACCATGATAGCCATAAAGCTGGCTCCGGCCAGTAACAGCACGGCTTTGATTATTTGCACCCATGTTGTCGCTAACATGCCGCCAAACAATACATACATCACCATCAGGATACCAACTAAGACGACTGCTACATGGTAGTTCAAACCAAACAGCAACTGAATTAGCTTACCTGCTCCTACCATCTGAGCAATCAGATACAAAGCCACTACCACCAACGAGCCACAGGCTGATAGGGTACGGATCTCTTTTTGTCCCAGACGATATGATGCGACATCAGCAAAAGTATATTTCCCCAGATTACGCAAGCGTTCGGCTATCAGGAATAGAATTATCGGCCAACCAATTAAGAACCCGATAGAGTAAATAAGGCCATCGTAACCAGAGGTATAAACCAGTGCAGAGATACCAAGAAAAGATGCAGCAGACATAAAATCACCGGCAATGGCTAAACCATTTTGTAATCCGGTGATTTTTCCGCCAGCGGTGTAGTAATCAGAGCGGGAACGGGTACGTTTAGAGGCCCAGTAAGTGATGTAGAGTGTTGCGCCAACAAACAAAATAAACATCACTATCGCTTCAATATTTAGCGGCTGGCGTTTGACTTCACCACCAATGGCGTCAGCAAAAACCATTGGTGAGGCTGCCAGTAGCGCTAAGGCAGAGAAAAAACGAGTTTTCATTGGTGTGCCTCATTCAAAATTTGCGCATTGAGTTCATCAAACTCTCTGTTCGCCCGATAGACATAGATTCCAGTTAAAATAAAAGAGGCAACGATTAAACCGAGGCCAATTGGAATACCGCGAGTAATACTGATGCCTTCTGCAACAGGTGTTCCCAACCACTGGGGTTCAAAAGCGATAAGCAGAATAAAGCCAACATACAGGGCTAATGTAATAAACGAGAGCGTCCAGGCAAAGATGTCCCGTTTGCGCACCAGATCTTTGAAGCGCGGGTTATTTTCAATCCGTTGATAAATGTGGTCATTCATCAGAGCGTCTCCTGTGAGATAAAGATTGAATATCGCCGCGCAAGGCGGCGTAGATTATGAGGCTGCTTTCATTAACTCTTTTTCCTGCAATAGTTTTTCAACTACGCCTGGATCGGCTAGCGTAGAGGTATCTCCCAGATTACTGGTATCGCCGTCGGCGATTTTCCGTAGAATGCGCCGCATAATTTTACCCGAACGCGTTTTAGGAAGGGTTTGGGTCCAGTGCAAGATATCGGGCGTGGCTATCGGCCCAATCTCTTTACGTACCCATTTAATAACATCGTCATAAAGCTCATCGCTGGGCACCTCACCGTAATTCAGTGTGATATAGGCATAAATAGCCTGCCCCTTGATGTAGTGAGGAATACCGACAACGGCAGCTTCGGCGATTTTAGGATGAGCAACCAACGCCGATTCTATTTCTGCAGTTCCCAGACGATGTCCCGATACGTTCAGAACATCATCTACCCGACCTGTTATCCAGTAATATCCATCTTCATCACGGCGGGCACCGTCGCCACTGAAATAGAAGCCTTTGAATGAAGCAAAATAGGTCTGTTCAAACCGGTCATGGTCACCATAGAGTGTACGCGCCTGACCTGGCCATGAATCGGTTATCACCAGATTGCCTTCACAAGCATTACTTAACAGGTTTCCGTCATTGTCGACCAGTGCAGGCTGGACACCAAAGAAAGGTAAGGTCGCTGAACCTGCCTTTAACTCTGTAGCGCCAGGAAGAGGCGTTAACATAAAACCGCCGGTCTCCGTTTGCCACCAGGTATCAACAATTGGGCATTTACCGTTACCAATAGTGTAGTAATACCACTCCCAGGCTTCCGGGTTGATAGGTTCACCCACGCTGCCCATAATTCTTAATGAGCTACGTGTGGTATCCGTAACTGCCAGATTGCCTTGTGCCATTAATGAGCGAATGGCGGTAGGGGCGGTATACAGAATATTGACCTGATATTTATCTATCAACTGTGACATACGATTAGGGCCGGGATGGGTTAATAACCCTTCAAAAAAGAGGGTAGTGGCCCCGTTACACAATGGTCCATACAGCGCATAGCTATGGCCTGTCACCCAGCCCATATCTGCGGTACACCAATAGATTTCACCTTCATGATAATCAAATACATATTTGAAGGTCAGTGCAGCATAAACCAGATAACCTCCGGTGGTATGCAGCACGCCTTTTGGCTTGCCGGTTGAACCAGAGGTGTAGAGAATAAACAGCGGGCTTTCAGCAGGAAGTTCTACCGGAGCACACTCATCATTTGCAGCATCGACCAGTTCATGCCACCACAGGTCATGATTAGGCTTCCAGTTGATGGTATTACCGGTTCGTCTGAAAACAATGGTGTGTTCAACGCTATTCACGTTAGGATTTGCTAATGCATCATCAATATTCTTTTTCAGCGGGATGGTTTTGCCTGCTCGTAATCCTTCATCCGCGGTAATCACTAAGCGGGAACTGGAATCAATAATACGACCGGAAATAGCTTCCGGAGAAAAACCAGCAAAAATAACGGAATGTATTAGCCCTAAGCGTGCACAGGCCAACATTGCAATAGCGGTTTCCGGCACCATTGGCATGTAGATCGCCACCACATCGCCCTGCTTCATGCCCAGTGATTTAAGTACATTGGCAAATTTACAGACCCGATGATAGAGCTGACGATAGGTAATTTTTTGCGTTTCACTGCCGTCATCGCTTTCCCAGATAATTGCCGTCTGGTCACCTCGGGTTTCCAGATGGCGATCCAGGCAGTTAGCTGACAAATTCAGTGTTCCGTCTTCAAACCAACGAATATCGATATTGCCAGGAGAAAATGATGTATTTTTAACCCTGGTATAAGGCTTCACCCAATCAATAATTTTCCCCTGCGTACCCCAAAACGTGTCAGGATCTTCTACTGACTGCTGATACATAGCTTGATATTGCTGTTTATTGATCAGCGCGTTTTCTGCTATAGCGGCAGGAACGGGATGTTTATGAACAGTGCTCATTATTGTCCCCTTTATAATTTTGTTAACATTATGTAATTTAGTTGTTATATGGACATTGCGCACATTTTATGTTTGTTTTTTGCGCGGAAGATCACGCTTCATTACAGTGGATAATGATGGTGAGGTGAAAAATTGTTTTAAAAGACAAATGAATAGGCTGTTATGAACTTAACCACGATTATTTATTCTGACGGGCTAAAATTGACACGATTTTGATGCACCAACGAGGAATGGTGAGAGGATAAAATTAAGTCCGAATGATTTCGGGCAAAAAAGGCGTTGGATATAAAGTAGCCTGATGACATATCAATTCAGTAAAAGACACGCTTTATCCCCCACTTTTATCTGCATTTTGACCATTAGCTTTAAAAATTGGAACTAATATACCAATACCGTCACTTATTGGGTTTCTACCATCGCTATCTTGCCATACTTACAATGAGTTATTATTCCTTTCAGTTCTCTATGATAAGTTATTTATATCAATTAATTAGATTTAATTTTATTTGATAAAGAGTAAATTATTTTCACTCAATAAAATCAGAAAATGGTGGTAAATCTCTCTTTCTTTTTTCGCAATTCACAATGCTATCTTGTAGGGTTTCAGCTAGTGAATTCGTCTGAATTTCAGTATTTATGTAAAGAAAAATGTAATTTTGCTGCATAAGATGCTAAAAAGAGCGCCTGTGTTTTTTCTATGGTGCTTTTTGACCATAAAACTAGGGAGTGTTAACCATTCTGGCGGGGTGTTATCTGTTTGAAGACCCGCATAAAAATAATGAAAAGCCTTATTTAAGGCGAGCCTGTAAGCAGGCACTTAACGAGATTGAAGGATTTTTGATATATGAAAGGTTTTAAATTTACTTTAGCCTGGCAGATTTTGATTGCTCTGGTACTTGGGATCATTGTTGGTTCTGTAATGCATGGGAGTGAATCAACCGATTGGTTAGTGGTTAACTTCTTCAAGCCTGCCGGCGACATTTTTATCCGTCTGATTAAGATGATTGTGGTACCGATTGTGGTATCAACATTAGTGGTCGGTATTGCCGGGGTCGGTGATGCTAAAAAGTTGGGCCGCATCGGACTGAAAACCATTATTTATTTTGAAATTATCACCACCGTAGCCATTGTGATTGGTCTAATGGCGGCTAATGTTTTTCAACCCGGTCACGGTATCGATATGTCCCAGCTTAATGCGGTGGACATATCCCAATATAAAGCAACAACGGCAGAAGTGCAGAGTGGGGCTCATAGCTTAGTCATCACTATTATGTCGTTAATTCCAACCAACATCTTTAAAGCATTAGCATCAGGCGAGATGCTACCGATCATTTTCTTCTCCGTATTGTTTGGATTAGGGTTATCGTCACTGCCTAAAGAGACTCGGGCACCTCTATTGAACGTGTTCAGATCGATGTCTGAAACTATGTTCAGAGTGACCCATATGATTATGCGTTATGCGCCTGTTGGTGTGTTCGCATTGATCTCAGTGACTGTTGCAACCTTTGGTTTCTCTTCATTAATTCCGTTAGTGAAGCTTGTTGCGTTGGTTTATGGCGCGATTATTTTCTTTGCATTAGTTGTTTTGGGTTCCGTAGCACGTATATGTGGTCTACGTATCTGGACTTTAATCCGCATTCTGAAAGATGAGCTAATCCTGGCCTATTCAACCGCCAGCTCAGAAACCGTATTGCCGAGAATTATTGAAAAGATGGAAGCCTATGGAGCACCTAAAGCCATTACGGGCTTTGTCGTTCCTACCGGTTATTCTTTCAATCTGGATGGCTCAACGCTTTACCAAAGTATCGCAGCTATCTTTATCGCCCAACTGTATGGCATTGAGTTGTCGCTGATGCAGGAAATCACGCTGGTATTAACCCTGATTGTGACCTCTAAAGGTATTGCTGGCGTACCTGGCGTATCCTTTGTGGTGTTATTGGCAACGTTAGGTAGCGTTGGTATCCCTCTGGATGGTCTGATGTTTATTGCTGGTGTAGACCGTATCATGGATATGGCCCGTACTGCTCTGAACGTTGTAGGTAATGCGCTGGCGGTACTGGTTATCGCTAAGTGGGAAAGACAGTTTGATAAAGATAAAGCTCGTGCTTACGAAGAAGAGATTTTTGGTAAGACAAAAATAGTCTGATAGCGCTTTTCTAGTCTGATAAACAGCCACCTTAGAGTGGCTGTTTTTGTCTCTTTTTCTTATGGAAATACAAACATAAAAAAATGGACATATGTTCAAATTGAACATATGATCAATTTCGTTTTGTGGCAGAAGCTGAGAGTGAACAATGTCCTACATGGCAAAAGATGAACGTAGAAACGCGATTCTGGATGCAGCGATTAAAGTTGCACTGAGGGATGGATTTATGAATGTGACTACGCGAAAAGTCAGCGCTGAACTGGGGGCTGCGACAGGTATTATTCATCACCATTTCTCCTCGACCGCGGAACTGCGTCGAGAGGTATTCCGCCTGTTTACTCTGCAAGATCATCAGGCTATTTGCGATCAGATTGCTGAATTAACTCCGCCAGAGCAGCTGTTTCAACTGCTGGATTATTCCACATCATCACCAAACGATCCGGTGAATAAGCTCTGGAACGATGCATGGGCAGAGGCAGTGCGTGATAAAGCACTGGGAGAGGTATACAGCGATTCTATGTTGATGCTACATCGAGAGGTAGTAAGCATTATTGAATCAGGGTGTCAGAGCGGTTTTTTTCATCATGATGTACGGCAGGAGAGTATTGAGGTGAAAGCATGGCGATTAATGTCAGTTAGCTTCGGTACTATTACCATCTCATATATTAATCCATCGATTATGCAGCCCGCATCCGCTGCTGAGTTACTTAAAAATAGCATTCGACATGAGTTAGGTTATCAGCCTGACTAACCATCTTCTGGTGTAGCTCATTGTTTTACAACAATGATATTGCTGTCATGTTTTTAAACGTTGATTTATTATTGATTAAGGCTATTCAGGTATTTTTATGCAAAACCAGCGTATTGGAGCGCTTTTTGCTCGCTATGCGATTCCGGCATTAATTGCGATGCTAGTTAGTGGTACCTACCAAATTATTGATGGCATCTTCGTAGGAAGATATATCGGTAGTGATGGGCTGGCCGCTATTAATCTTGCCTGGCCACTGATTGGTGTCATGCTGGCGGTAGGGCTAATGGTGGGTATTGGTATTGGTAGTCATGTTTCTCTGTCTCGTGGAGCAGGGGATCGTGAGATTGCGTCATCGTATATAGGTCAGTTGCCATTACTGATGATTATTCCCGGTATTCTGTTGAGTATTATTCTGTATTTCTTTGGGCATAATATTCTGGCCTTTCAGGGAGCGACCGGCAAAGTGTTGGAGTATGGTAATGACTTTCTGATCGTCGTAGCCTGTGCGGCTCCTCTGGTATTAGGCAGTATTGCGGCACCTTATTTGATGCGTAACCTGAATGCGCCTCGTCTTGCTACAACGTTTATGGTGATAGGGGCGTTAATCAATATCCTGCTGGACTACATTTTTATTGTGTTGCTGGAAATGGAGCTGGTGGGTGCTGCTCTGGCAACAGTGATTGCAGAAACAACAGCAATGGTACTGGCGCTGATTTATATCTTTAGTCGGCGCAGTCCGGTAAGAGTGCAGAGACGCCATTTTAGACCTCGTATAGACCTTAGCTGGAAGATCAGTAAAAACGGCTCATCAAGTCTGTTTATGTATCTCTATTTAGGGGCAACGATTGTTGCTTATAACTTTATGTTTATGAGATATGGTGGCGCTATTGAAGTAGCAGCTTATGCAGTAACCGGCTATTTGCTGACATTTTACTATTTGTTGTCTGAAGGGCTGGCTCACGGTATGCAGCCAATTGTTAGCCGCTTTTATGGTGAAAAACAGGTTGTTCCAGCGAAACAAGTATTAAAGCTGGCTATGATGTTTAGCGTCGGAGGCGGCGTGTTTTTTACGGTGGCTCTGTTGCTATTCCCGGCTCTGTTTGCGAGCTTTTTTGCCGGTGATAATCAAAGTTTGCAGCAGGTAATTATTCATGCGATCCGTATCTCCTTATTTGTGCTGTTTATTCAGGGCTTCTTTGTCGTTACAGAAGCATTCTTTCAGGCAATCGGAGAAGGACATAAGGCACTGATAATTACGATTTGTAATATACTGATTCAACTACCGTTCTTGTTTATTTTACCGCGCTATTTAGGTACTGATGGTATCTGGCTGGCGATGCCACTTTCGGCCATATTTCTGATGATTCCGGTGCTGTTTTTGCTGATAAAACAGGTTAAGCAGATGGATCAAATCATCGTGGCGTAATCATTTCCCTGACCGCTCCGGTATTTGGCGTGGTCAGGAGTGATATTCAATGCAAAATGTACCTTTGCCCAGCTGTTTAGCCTGATACATCGCTTTATCAGCCAATGACAGTAATGTCTCTGGTTTAAGCAGGTCGTCATTTAATCCAATGGCAATACCGATACTGGCGCTAAGTCTGACGGGGATTTGGTCAATATGGGTAACTTCAGCTAATCCCTGTAATAATCGTTGGCTAATCGCCGATACGATATGCTGGGGATTATCAGGATGGCTAAAAAGAATAGTAAATTCATCCCCAGCCAGACGAGCGGCCATATCGTTTAGCCGTACTGATTTACAAATAATTTCAGCGACAGTTTGCAAAACTTTATCGCCAAACTCATGACCGTAGCTGTCATTGATACCCTTAAAGCCATCCAGATCCAGGAAAAATAGCGCCAGCCATGTGTGTTGCTCCGGATCGAGCAGCATATTGTTTAAGGTTTCAATAAACGATCTGCGGTTTGGCAGATTGGTCAGCATATCGTGGGATGCTTCAAAGATCAGAGTTTGCTGCAGCTGTTTAAGCTCAGTGATATCAAGAGAAAGAATATAAAACTCACCCTGTTCACGATCTCTGTTAGGGATAAGAGTGGTTTGAACATATTTCAAGCCCTCTTTGGTGGGCAAGGTATTTTCAAACGAGACTTTTTGGCCAGCAATGACCTTTTCAATGTAGCGTTGAGCTGCCCGAAAACTGGTTTTGCCTATGACGTCAGGCATATACATTCCGATAATATTTTTGGTCTGCAAACCGAACCAGTCTTCATAGGTTTTATTATTAAAGGTGTAATGAAGCTGATGGTTAACACAGCTGACTAAAGCAGGAACGTTATCCGTAATCTCTTTCAGACGCTCTTTTTCAATATTTAATAAATTCTGAGTTTCAATGCGTTGTTCTACTTCTTCATTCACCAGATGCAACATTTTTTCCAGTTGTTCGGTACGATCTTTGACTCTGATTTCCAGTTCATCAGTTAATTTTTTAAGTTCATATTCGATGGACACTTTGTCATTAATGTCCACGATGATGGAAATAAAGTGGTGGGGCATTCCCTGACTGTTTCTCACCATAGAGACAGTCAGTAGTACCCAGAAAATATGTTTTTGTTTAGTGATGTAGCGTTTTTCAATGGTATAGGTTTCTATCTTTCCATCTAATACGTCTTGTAATAAACCAAGGTCGGTATTCAGGTCGTCAGGATAAGTGATCTCCTGGAACGTCTTGTTTAATAATTCTGGCTCAGGATAACCTAACAGTTCACAAAGTTTTGGGTTTACCCGTAGCCATTGCCCGGTTAAAGAGACGTTTGCCATCCCAACTGCTGCCTGATTGAAGGTTTGAGCAAACATCGATTCCGTATTACTCAGGTTATCTTCAACTTTACGGGTATAGGTGGTCTCTTCCAGACTGTGAAAATACTGCTCAACAATTTTGGCAAAGTCGCTCAGTTTACGTTCATCATCGTGGCTGAATTTATGTTTTTTAGAATCGATGATACAAAGTGTACCCAGTGGAATACCCTGGCGAGAGTGAATCTGGCAACCGGCATAAAACACCAGATGCGGTGCTTCAACTACCGGAGGAATATGACAAAAACGCGGATCTTTACGCAAATCAGGAACGACAAATACCGAACGTTGCATGATGGCGTGACTGCATACCGAAATATCCCGTGAAGTTTCAGTCAACGATAAACCAAAACAGGATTTAAACCACTGTCTGTCACTATCAATCAGGGTGACCAAAGCGATAGGCACATTAAAAAAATCTGCCGCTAAACGGGTCACACGGTCTAACTGCTCTGAAGGCGGAGTATCCAGTATCTGAAGTGATTTGAGTATTTCAATTCGTTGTTTTTCAGTATTGGGTAGCCGTACAGGAATCATTAGCGCGTTCTCATTGTTATATATACATGTTAAGTATAGACAATAATTTATGCTTTACAGGCAAGCGATTGAAATGATTCCTGTATTACTTCTCAGGAAAGTATCACCTGTTTCAGTAGCATAAATATCATCAGGCTGAGAACCACTGAGACCAGCGTATTACGAATAAACAGCGCCAGTAAAACAGAGATAACAGCACCAATAAAATAAGGATTGAGAGGAATCTCCCGAAATCCATGGTCATCCAGAAAAATAATGGGCCCACAAATAGCGGTTAAAATTGCCGGTATTGAAAACCCCAACAGTTTCTTGATGGTGGGACTGAGTTTGATTGGCAAACTGGGTTCTAAAAACAGGTAACGGTTTACAAACACCACCAATGCTGTAGTAAAAATAACTAACCAGATCATTCTTTATCTCCCATAACCAGCGAAGTGATTAATCCGGCAAACATGGCGGTTACTCCAGAAATGATTAACGAACTGGGGACATGAAAATAACCTAGAACAATGGACAGTATTAATGCAGTCAATACGCAAACAATAGTTGGAATGTTTTTGATTAACGGAACCACAATGACAATGAAGGTTGCCGCGATGGAAAAGTCTAATCCATAGCTGCCTAAATTCTCTATCTGAGTGGCAGCTAATACGCCAGCCAGAGTTGACAGTAGCCAAAAGATATAGAAAAACAACCCAACGCCAAGGGCATACCAGCGGTCAAACTCAGCGGCACTGTGTTTTCCTATCAACGCAAACAGCTCGTCGGTTAATAAAAAACCTAAAATCAAACGCCATCTTAACGGCAATGGTGCGATGCGATCTCGCAGGGTCAAACTGTAAAGCAGGTGTTGTGAAGAGATAAAGAAGGCAGAGACCATAATTGCCATCACTCCGGCACCGGCTTTTATCATTCCCATTGCTGCCAGTTGGGTGGCGCCAGCAAAGATGATAGCAGACATACCAACGCCTTCGGCGGGAGTCATACCGCTTTCAATCGCCATTGAACCTGCCAAAATTCCCCAGGGTAATACAGCCAGACTTAACGGTAATATTGCAATACAACCCCTCAGAAAGCTGTTCCACCCAGTTGGATGTCTATTTTCTGATGTTAATTCACTCATGATGATGCTGTTTATCCGTAAATTTCACTTGTTTCTTGTGTTGTTTTTATACCACAAACTGGGGATAACTATGATTCTATAAACTATTTCTGACAGAGATATTTATTGTCAGATTATTATTGTTGACTATTAATCAATTATCTTATGAATTTATTGCGATTTTATTAATGAATAAAACAGGTACACTATCTCCATTAAGTTAGGGTATCCATCAGGCAGTTTCCGCTTGGTGTAACATCAAATTAATTAAGCGAAACAAAATTATGAGTAAGATTCTGATTATCAATGCAATGAAAAAATTCGCTCACTCTAATGGTGAGCTGAACTTAACGCTGCATCATGCTGCCGCTGATTTTTTACGCCAGGCCGGGCACGAAGTGAAAGAGACTATTATCGACCATGGTTATGTTGTGGAAGATGAGATTGAGAAATACCTTTGGGCTGATACGGTGATTTACCAACAGCCAGGCTGGTGGATGGGTGCTCCATGGATTTTGAAAAAGTATATTGATGAAGTGTTTACTGAAGGTCATGGCCGTTTATATGCCAGTGATGGTCGTTCTCGTTCAGACGCTGCGAAAAAGTATGGTTCAGGCGGTTTGATTCAGGGGAAAACCTATATGCTGTCAGTGACCTGGAATGCTCCGCAAGAAGCCTTTGACGATCCATCCCAATTTTTTGAAGGTGTTGGTGTGGATGGTGTTTATCTGCCGTTCCACAAGGCGAACCAGTTTTTAGGTATGAAACCACTTCCGACCTTCCTGTGTGTTGATGTGATGAAACAGCCTGATGTAGAAAATAACCTTAAGCGCTTGCGTGAACATCTGGCTACTGTTTTTGCCTGATTTTGTCGAGTTGTCTAAAAAACGGTCATCAATAGTGACCGTTTTTTTATATCAGGGGTAATATGGCAGCACGATAGCGCAAAGGAACAGTGATAATGAGTCAGCAGGTTAAGTCAGTGAAACAGGAATATTGGCGGTATGATGCATTACCCCATATTGAGCTGCGCTCGACTCACCGGAGCCGTATTGGTTATAAAGCCCACCTGCATCAGGCCCTCTCTGTGGGGGCAATACAAGAGGGTTGTACTTGCGTTAATTACGCTGGTCGTAAATATATAGCCCGTGCTGGTGAGTTGGTGCTGATTGAACCTGAAGCGGTGCACAGTTGTAATCCGATAGAAGGTGAAAGCCGCAGTTATCATATGCTTTATCTGGATACAGCATGGTGTCTGGAACGTCTCTCTTCTCTGTTATCTTTCCCGGTAGAACATATTTATTGTGACTGCTTTGCCATTCGTGAACCAACGCTGTTTGCGCAATATTTGGCGCTGGTTGATCTATTACAACAGGGAAACGTTAAGCTAATACCTGAGCTTCTCGACCGCTTTACTTTCACGTTATTTAGTCGTTATTGCTCATCGACGGCTTCCTGCGAGCCTGAGCGTGAAGTAACTCTCTATATGCGCCAGAGATTGCAGGAAAATTTGATTGATCCTCCTTCTTTATCTCAACTGGCTGATGAACTTAGTCTGCGGCCAGAAACACTAATTCGTATTTTTTTTCATGATGTTGGTATTACGCCAAAAGCGTTTGTGAATAATTTACGTATTGAGTATGCCAAGCAACTATTGCGGCAAGGAGAGGAGATTGTCGATGTAGCGCAATCAACAGGATTTAGCGATCAGAGCCATTTTCATAAGCTTTTTGTATCGAATACTGCGGCAACACCAGGTCAGTACCAACTGAGCCGATCAATTTCTGACAATCGTTAGCCGGTTACTATCGTTAGAGTCTGCCTTATCTATTTCTACTGGAAGATAAGATATGACAACGATAGCGTACTGGTTACCCGAAGCTTTTCCGTTATTGGTTTTGGCTCACGGTGTTGCCCTGTTAAGTCCGGGGCCTGATTTTTTTCTTTTGACGGGTTATGCCGTGCGCTATCGCCTGAAGGGGAGCGCGCTGATTTGTGTTGGTATTGCGCTGGGGAATGCAATCTATATTGCCGTTGCCATCGTGGGATGGAGTGGATTACGCCACAATACCTGGTTATTTAGTGCTATCGAGATTATAGGGGCATTTTACCTTATTTATCTGGGGATTATGTTATGGCGTAGTCAGCCAAGGGTACTGGAAATTGGCATCGAGGATGCAGGTCTGGTATCACCCACTAAACAACTGGCTTTAGGGTTAGCTTCAGCGTTGTTGAATCCTAAAAATGCCTTATTTTACATGAGCCTGATGACGGTTATTCTCGGAAGTCAGGTTACGTTAGTTCAGCAGATTAGCAGCGGTATCTGGATGTTTTTAGCTGTGTTAGTCTGGGATTTATTAGTCGCTGCCGTGATTAGCTTGCCGCTGTTACAGCAGCGGTTAAGTAATAGTATTCACTGGATTGAGCGCTCGGCGGGCGCAGTATTATTGATGATGGGATTATGGCTGATAATTCAGGTCGCGACGGATAGATAACCGCACATAGCGTCTGTATGAAGAAGCCACACTATCCTGATTGAAAGGTTTGAGGAGCATAAAAATGCAAAAACAGACGTTATCATGGTGTTGGTCACAGCCAGGCAGACCTGATGAACTGGAGCTTAGTCATACAGAGATTCCGTACCTGGAGGACGATCAGGTATTGATTGCCAATAGTGTTAGCGGATTGAATCCGGTGGACTGGAAGTTTATTGAACAACCTTTTGATTTATGGCAATCGGGCCATGTTCCCGGTGTTGATGGAATGGGTATCATTATTGCTAAAGGCTCCCGGGTGGCTCATTTGCGCATTGGAATGCGAGTGTGTTATCACACCAATTTACGAACCAATGGCAGCTTCAGCCATCACACTGTGGTGTCAGCGAAAGCGGTTATTCCTGTTCCTGATGGGGTTAGCGATGAAGCGGCGGCCGCATTACCTTGCCCTGGGTTGACGGCGTGGCAAGCAATGAAAAAAGTACCTGAACTCAAAGGAAAGCGAGTGCTGGTCAGCGGCGCCGGTGGTGCGGTAGGTTCTATCCTTACTCAGTTACTGATTCGTCAGGGCGCTTTGGTCTATGCGACAGCCAGTTCAATTAATCATGCTCGTTTGGGACATTGGGGTGTGATTCAATCCTTTGATTATAAAGATGATGACTGGCGGCAACAGTTAAGGCAACAACTGGGCTCACATGCGTTACATGCAGCATTTGATCTGGTGAGTGGTGAACATGCAGCCACGTTGGGGGCATTACTGGGCTATTATGGGCATCTGGTTTGTGTACAGGACAGGCTTGAACATTCTCCTGTAGGGCCATTTACCACCTGTATCTCTCTGCATGAAATTGCTTTAGGGGCGATACATCAACATGGTAGTGATGCTCAATGGGCTGAGTTAGTAGCAGCCGGACAGTCACTTTTGGCTGATGTTGGTCGCGGAGCGCTGATTTTACCTAAATTTCAGTTAGGGAGCTTTGAGCAATTACCAGAAAGCCTGACTGAGCTGAAACGTAATGACAGAGCAATTAAATATTTGATTCAGAATTAACTTAATTATGGAATTGATTTTTTTAGGTACTGGTGCCGGTACACCAAGTAAAGAACGAAATGTGAGCAGTCTGGTACTGAATCTGCTGAGTGAACGCAATAGTTTTTGGATGTTTGATTGTGGAGAGGGAACTCAGCATCAGATTTTACATTCTTCAATAAGAATGGGACGTCTGGAAAAGATCTTTATCACTCATCTGCATGGGGATCATATTTTTGGCCTGCCCGGATTGCTAAGTAGCCGTTCAATGGCTGGATCTCAGGATCTATTAACGCTTTATGGCCCTCCTGGCATTAAAGCCTTTGTGGAGACAGCCTTGAATCTCAGTGGCTCTTATCTGACTTATCCATTGGAGATTATAGAGATTCAATCGGGTAAGGTGATGGAGGACCAACATTTTTGCGTCACGGCATTACCGCTGGTGCATGGCATAGAGAGTTTTGGTTATCGTATCGAAGAAGCCGATAAACCGGGCACATTAGATGCTTCTCGCCTGTTGGCTGAAGGGGTACCCGCAGGCCCAATTTTTCAGCGACTGAAGGCAGGTGAACAGGTTCAGTTGGATGATGGAAGAGTGATTAATGGCCTGGATTACCTTGGCCCTGCCCAGAAAGGACGAGTGTTAGCAATATTTGGTGATACTTCCCCATCTGATACTTCATTAGTGATAGCTAAAGATGCCGATGTGATGGTTCATGAAACCACACTGGAAGCGTCAATGGCCGAGCAGGCCAATAGCCGAGGGCATTCGACCACTCAGCAAACCGCAGAGTTAGCAAAAGCGGCCGGAGCGAAACGCTTAATTATCACTCATTTTAGTGCTCGTTATGGAGCAGAAGAGAGCTTACGCTTGTTGGCTGAATGTCAGGCAATTTTTCCTCAAACCGAGATGGCCAGCGATTTAGCTGTGTTTGCACTTTAGTTAGTTTATCGGGTATTTGCATAGCAGATACCCGATAGTCTTCATCCATAGAATATACGATCTTTTTTATTATTTATGGCAGGTTGGTGAACATAACAATATTGATAGGAGTGTTTTCACTGATGAGATAATGAGTGTTTTTGAGCGTTTTAAATAATTATCATATACGCAATGTGTCTCCAATTTGTTATTTTTAATTATTGTTTAACATGCCTGTTTAGTAAAATAATGCTCAGATTAACAATTCCATAAAAATAATGTTTTTTGTGGTTTATGACAGGTGAAAATATTTTATTAGTTGGTAATATTCTGCATTCTAATATAGATCAGAGAATGCTATGTACAGTAAATTGGTTGTTTCATTAGCTGAGCACCCTCAGTACTTTGATGATGTAATGGAGTGGTGCTACCGGGAGTTTTGGGAAGGGCCAAGAACCGATAATTTTGAACTTAAAGAGTTTTTGAGTGAACATCTCAGGAAGAATAAAATTCCCTGCTCTTTAGTTGCATTATGTGATGGGAGGCCTGTAGGTTCTGTACACTTGATGGGAAGAGAGCATGATATCAATCCCTTTTTCCCCTGCCTGAGTGGTTTATATGTTTTACCCGGGTACCGAAAACTTGGTTTTGGTTCAATGCTGATTGAGAATGCATTAGAGCGAGCACGTACTAATGGTTTTTCGAATGTCTATTTGGCAGCAGATGAGAGCATTACTTATTATGTTTCCCGTGGATGGACTGTAATTGCACCCGATGAACAAAGCGAACTCTATATTATCTCAAGACCAAGTCGTATACCTTTCTTTCCTGCGAATCCTAATATGCTGCATTAATATATTTAAATAGTGATTAAATATTAAACTGACTACCTAATTTTAATGGTATATGTATTTTATTATTCATATTATTTCCTGGCGGCTAATGTTGTTAATAATATCTATATGGAACTATTTGTTTTGATAAATTTCATTTTGATTAAAACAATAGAGGTTATAAGCATTAAGATAATTGTTAATTATAATTAATATAATTCTGAAGCGTGACATCGATTGATATCATCATTGATTGTCAATTGCTGGTCTTTAACATTATAATAAAAACACTGTTCCAATTTTTCTGAAACGAATACCAGCATAAGGTGGCAACCAAATGGCCGCGGATGATTTAGATAAACAGCCAGACTCAGTCTCATCGGTACTGAAAGTTTTTGGTATATTGAATGCGTTAGGTGAAGAGCGTGAGATGGGAATCTCCGAGCTGGCCCAACAGGTAATGATGTCAAAAAGCACGGTATATCGTTTCCTGCAAACCATGAAGACATTAGGGTATGTTACGCAAGAGGGGGAATCCGATAAATACTCTCTTACTTTGAAGTTATTCGAGTTAGGTTCAAAATCACTACAGAATGTTGATTTGATTCGTTATGCCAATGTTCAAATGCGTGAAATATCGAAACAAACTAAAGAGGCTATTCATCTGGGCGCTTTGGACGATGATGCCATTATTTATATTCATAAAATCGATTCCTTGTATAACCTGAGAATGTATTCGCGTATTGGACGCCGTAACCCAATTCATACTACGGCGATTGGCAAGGTGCTGATGGCATGGAGCGATCCGCAGGAAGTACAAGAAACGTTAAGCAAGATTACTTTTACCCGCAGTACAGATAATACCATTCTGTGTGCTGAAGATTTTATCTCTGTGCTAGAGTTGGCTAAAGAGCAAGGCTATGCAGAAGATATTGAGGAGCAAGAAGAAGGTCTGCGTTGTATCGCGGTACCAGTATTCGATCGTTTCGGTATTGTCACCGTTGGTTTGAGTATCTCATTACCGACTATCCGCTTCTCAGAAGAGAACAAGCCTGAAATTATTAAGATGCTGCATGATGCGGCCCGGAATATCTCTTCACAAATGGGTTATCACAACTATCCATTTTAAGTGAGTGGTAGTAAAAAGGGGACTTTAGGCCCCTTTTTACTACCATCAACAACAGCTAGTAACGCATGATTCTGTAAAATATTATCCACTTCCAAACGTATTAATTACTCCACGCAACAAAAGTCAGACGCCAGACAAAGTTTTTTGTCATATATCAGTGTACATTTCGGTCAGGATTTTAGAAAAATAACTTTATATCAATCGGATATTACTCTCTGACAGGATTCGGTTTATGAAATTGAAATGTGCAATTATTGATGATTTCCAGAATGTCGCTTTATCTATGGCTGATTGGTCTTTGTTACGGGATCGGGTAGAGGTATTTTCTCTCTCTCAACATATTTCCGATGAACAGGAATTGGCTGACAGAATTGGTGATTGTGAAATCGTGATCATTATGCGGGAACGTACGCCGTTTACCGGATCGCTATTGACTAAGTTACCTAAACTTAAACTACTGATTACTTCCGGTATGCGTAATGCCGCCATTGATGTGAAGGCAGCAACGGCTCAGGGCGTTACCGTTTGTGGAACACCAAGCGGTTCTGAGCCACCAATGGAGCTGACCTGGGCTCTGATTTTGGGGCTGGCTCGCCATATTGTGCCGGAGAATAATGCTTTTCGCCAAAACGGAGCATGGCAGAGTACTGTTGGCGTAACACTTAGCGGCAAACGCCTCGGATTGCTGGGGCTAGGTAAAATCGGTGGGCGAGTTGCTCAGGTTGCCAAAGCGTTTGGTATGGAGGTTTCGGCCTGGAGCCAAAATTTAACGACTGAGCGGGCAAGTGAAGTTGGGGTTGAATTGGCACCATCAAAAGAGGCTCTGCTGGAGAGTAGTGATTTTGTTTCTATTCATCTGGTTCTGGGAGAACGTTCCCGAGGGTTAATTGGTGAAGCTGAATTAAACAGAATGAAGTCAAAAGCATTTTTGATTAATACCTCGCGGGCAGCCATTGTCGATCAGAAGGCTCTCATTGATGCTTTGAGCCATCAGCGTATTGCCGGTGCAGGGTTGGATGTATTCGAAATAGAACCATTACCAGAAGGCGATATTCTGCGTACTTTACCTAACGTTCTGGCAACACCTCATTTGGGATATGTATCTGACAGTAACTATCAGGGTTATTTTCAGGGAGCGGTTGAAGATATCCTCGCTTATCTTGCAGAAAAGCCGATTCGACAACTGAGCTGAGTTTATTAAGGATTTTCTCTGTAAGCCCCCTCATAATAAATTATGAGGGGGCTTTTTTGAATTATCCATATCTTTTTTTAGTTTTTACAACGCTTTGGGTTGAAGGGCTCGGTTTCAAATCAAATATTTAGTTTTTCAATAGTTAGTCTGAGTCAAAAAAAGATCGGTCTCTGTTACTCGCTGATAGATGAAAGATTTGTGACTGGTGTATACTCCGGACAGGTAATTTTCTATTTAGGTTATGTAGCGTTGGAGGCTGAATGATAAATAATAATAAATCGGATGAAAAAATGACAAAAGGCGCAATGATTACTCAGGAAATATTGGATACTTTAGCCGAACAATGTGCTGCAAAATATGCAGCAGTAAAAGATAAGGTTTCTCTTACTGATGAAATTAGCGATGAGACTCTGCGTCTGATAGGACCTACAACCAATGACATTGCGGAAATTTGTGTGATTAATGTTTATCAGGCTCGTTATTATCTGTTGAAATTGATGGAAGAAGGCCGAGTATTAAAAACTGGCGTGAAGAAAGGCTATCCATTGCATTGGTGGTTGATTGGTGCTGAAAAATAGTATTTGTATTGAAGTATTCTATCTTTAAGGAAATTAATATCAGGGATGAATTAATAACAGAAGGATAGCAGCACAATTTGTGTTTTTCTGTTATCTAAAAGTATATTTGCTAAATATCAATTCATATTTTCTCATCTGTCTTCAATTGGTTAGTTATAGTTCTCCAGATTATTCCCATTAACTTTTACCAATTAATCAATTTATTCTATCTACATTTTGTGGCTGTAAAGCAATTCATATCTATCTGGCTATAATCAGTTATTATCGGTAAATATCTGTCAGCATAGGGTGACATTGATGTTCATCAATCGATTTTCTGTTTCTATCGTGCCTGTTATTGGGGCTTTTTCTGGCATTCTGCTGAGTTCAATGGCTATGGCAACACAGAATTCTGATAACCAAATGTTAGCTAAAACCGGTGATATTATTCAGGTACGCCTTGATGAGTTACATCCAACACAGGTTGCTGTGGGTAAGTTGCAGATTGCTGGTGATTTAGACGAATATACCACTAAGCCTGAGAAGCTGTTTATGGATCTCTGCAAAGTTCAGGGAGCGGGTAAACTGGAGCAGCAAACTCAATCCTCTTCTCCAGAGGATCCCTCGTCATATCGCTGTTCATTGCCCGTTGGAACAGATAAATCAGCAATGAATACTGTCGATATTGGCCCGGGTGGGAAAATTTATCTGACTGACGGACATCATGCCTTTAATAGTTTTTGGGAAGCCAGCGGTGGTGATGTCCGTTTAAGCGTATTAGTCGGCGATAATTTGAGCCATGATGCAAAGGGAAATCCTGTTACTCAGGCTCAATTTGAGCAGAAAATGGCGGAGCTAAAACATTTCTTACCCATTGATGCTAAAGGTAATGCTATTACATTTGCACAATTGCCATCATCTCTTGGATTGAAATTATTTCAGGACGATCCCTGGCGTTCAATGCTCTACTATTTAAGGGGCATTTCTTATGATAAGTCAGATAATAATTTTGATCCGAAAACCGGAAAACCTTATCCGGAAGTACCTTTTCTGGAGTTTTATTGGGGGCAATTGCTAAACAACAAAATGAATTTAAGTCAGTACTCACTATCAGAACTGGATGGATATATTAAAGCATTGAAAGATGCCGCTAAAATAATGATTGAATTACCTCCGGATCGGCTGGTCGGCGGCTCGGGAAAAAGTGCCGCTGAGTTAGGTAAGTTGGACAAGATACATAAGAAGAAATTGAAAAAATTGTCAGAACCAGATTCTAAACTGGCAAGAGCCCTGGCTTATCAGATGTCTCATCAACCATAATTTCTGCTTTTAGCGTGACCGGTTTAACCAGCTGTGACTCCATTCTTCTGGTGTATTCGGATAATCGAGTGACAATACCTGATTGAGAGCATATAGCGTTGGTGATGGTAGCTCTCCGGGTTCTTGTAGCTCTTCGGTACGCAGGACGCACGACGGAGAACCATCGTTTATAATATTCCCTCCGGATAAATGTATGACTCGTGAATAGTGGCGAGCAACAAAATCTAAATCGTGGCTAATGGTTAAAATGGTGGCGCCTGACTGTTGGCAATGGGCCAGCCATTTCTCAAAAACCTTAAGCCAGTAAGCGTCAAAATCACGGCTTGGTTCATCCAGAAGTAGTAATGGCGGAGATAAGGCGGCCAGACAGGCAACGGCGACCATTCTTCGCTGGCCCGCGTGAAGATCTAACGGATGTTTGTTTGCCAGTTCAGTTAGCTCGCACAGTATCAATGCTTGTTCTGTATATTCTGCTATTTGTTCTCGCGTTAAATTCCGTTGTTTTAAGCCAAAGGCAATTTCATCTCTCACGCTGCTATGAAATATCTGCTTTTCCGCTTCCTGAAACAGGATGCCGATATTCATAGCCCTTTGCCGGGCTTTTTGCTGTGAAAGGTCCATGCCATTCAACATAATCTGACCTTCATCTGCTTTCAGTAAGCCTGCCGCCAGACGTAACAATGTCGATTTTCCCGCGCCATTATCACCAACCAACGCGACGCGCTCTCCCTGATTCAGGCTTAAGTTGAGATTATTCAGACAATATGTCGAAGCCTCTGGCCAACGAAAGGAGACATGATTAAAAGCCAGCATATTGATCCTTAAAAGCGCAGATGAGTTCATTTTCCGTGCGGGGAATTTCTCCCGGCCAGGCATGATGAGTTGAGAGTAAATGAATGACCTGCCAGGCATCCGGAGCATTAATCTGAGTCATCGCCATCTGAAAAATTTGTGAGATAGCCCCTTGAATCAGCTGTTGTCCTTGTTTGAGTACCAGAGCCTGGGCACAATATTTTGCAGCTGGTAAAAATGCCCGCTCAAATAAAATGATTTTGCAGTTGTGGCGTAAAGCATAGCTCTTGAGCTCGGATAACAATTGTACTGTCGCTTTGGGTGTTAATCGGCTAAACGCTTCATCTAACAACAGTAATTTAGGACGCATTGCTAAAGCACAAGCCAGAACGACTCGCTGGGCCTCTCCGCCAGACAGCGTTGAGGGATGTCGTGTACGTAAGTGCTGACTATGAGTACTGTCCAAAGCTTCATTTATACGCTTAAGAATCTCATCGGGTGGCAAAGCCAAATTCTCAGGCCCAAATGCGATCTCTTCTTCAACGCTGAATGTACAACCAGAAAGCTGAAGCTGTGGTGATTGTTGAATGAGTTGTACCTGTGCCGCGTGAGTTGATAGCGGGACTTGCCCTATATTCTCGCCAAATATTTGTAATGTGCCGTTTAGATTACCTGTCAGTTGTTCCGGAAACCATCCAGCCAGCAGTTGGGCCAGTATGCTTTTTCCACTGCCGTTACCTCCATAAATAACAAAAAATGGATCGTCTGGCAGCGTAAGGCTCAGAGGGCCAAGTAGCGGTTTTTCTTCTCCACGTGGTGTAAAGGTGACATCTTTTAATATAACCACCAGAGATACCCTCCGATTTGAGCTAAACAAAGCAGAAGTAAAGCGTAACGACTGGCTTGCTGTAGCCGGCTGTCTGGTGGTGCCCACAACGTTGTCCGGTGAGCATGCACTCTGAAAGCTTTCATATCCAACGCAGCCCCTCGTATTGCCAGTTCATTAATCGCATTACTGGTTAATGGTAGTAACAGGGCTGGAATGGCTCGCAATCGTTGATGCCAGGAACCGTCCAGAGGAATTCCCCGGGCTAGTTGTGCATCTCTTATCGTGTGTAATTGTTGGCGTAATTGTTCCACAACCAGCAACGGACCTGCTAAAACATAAGCAAAGCTGATGGGTAATCGGCTGGCAAATAGCGCTCGTACAAACTGGCGAGTCGGGACTTTTTGTAACCAGATTTGGGCGCTACTGACAATTGCCAATAGTTTTAGCCAGAGTGCGATAGCCATTGGCATTCTTTGCTGATCCAGTGGGGTTCCATTTAACCAGTGTGCCAGCCATAATCCTAATCCCATTGGAACCATAAACCAGACGACATAGCGCCAACGGTGTCGGGTGTCTGGCAGTATTAAAAGCAGCGCAAACATACTTGCACTGTAGATTAATAGGGCATATCCCAACGGCAAAAGTAGTGCTGTCAGAGCTAGCCATCCCCATAATATTAATGAGGTGAATGGATGCATATTAGCGAACTGCTGCCATATTAGGAAAGCTGTTATGTGTTCTTTGTGGCAATCCTCTGACTAATAGCCAGGCAATAATGGCAGTCAGAATTTTATCAACCAGATTTACCCCAATCACCGTAATAGCGACAGATTCAACTAAGTTCTGTCCTACCGCATTAATATAGGCAACAAAGAAATCTGCACCACTACCGGTAGCACCACCAAACAGGTAGGTACGAATGGGCACTGCGATTAACGTTAATGCCAGCGTGATAACGATGCCAGAGACGATAACTTTTGGTAGTGAGCGAAACCAGCCAATGCGAGCCATAATGCCGCAAACCAGACCAATCACCATAGCAACAGGAGCGAAGGCCGCCGCAATTGGACCGGAGATTAATCCCCAGAGCAGATTAGTTAATAATCCAGTGAACATCGCAGCCCAGGGGCCGGCCAATAAAGCACATAACATAGTGCCTATAGAATCAAGAAAGATGGGGAGTTTGAGCATGGAAACAATTTGCCCACCAATCATATTAATTGCAATAGACATAACCATGAGAACCAGAGTACGACTGGAAACGGCATTACTTGCCATAGAAACCTCGATGACGAAATAAATTTAAAATAATAAGTGCTATTAACGGTTATTAATAACCAGTTCTTCATAACCTGACAATAAACAAGGCTGCCGACTGAAACGCAATTGTTCCAATTCTCCCAGTACTAACTCCAGTGTTGTTCTGACCGTGCATCCTGGCATGATGTGGCCACCAGTAACTTTCCCCGTCCGATCGGAAACCGACAAATGCAGATGTTCCCCTTGTTGCTCCAGAGTACCTATCAGCGAAACAACTTCAAATTTTCCACTGAATACTGTGGTATCCGATTCCCCGGCGAAGCGCAGTGCAACATCTGTCAAACTACCCACGCACCCTGCAGATTTTGTTCAGTAATAAACGTTTTTAGCGTGCTTAATAGCTCCTGGCCGGGATAGAGGCGTAAAGCAAAAAAGCGCGCGTTAGAATAGGAGCTAATCTGATGATTCATAGAATATTTGCCTGCTATTTCACTGGTGTTAGTGATGGCTTACATACCCAATTTTATGGAGAGCCGACATATCATAGCGTTATCTGTAAAAGATAGAAGAGATGAAGTGAGAAATCACCAGATCTGAGTATGCAGAGAGATCGAGAGGACGTTGTCAGATGAATAGATGTTTATTATGGGAAGATAAACAAGAAACAAAACAGTTGCAGAACTTAATTTTTATAAACTGAAATAAATAAAAGTAAATTAAGGAATGTGCTTTTATTCAGCTCAACAGTAGGAATTGCGTTACTATCGATGCTATAGCAAAGATAATCACTGTTTTTAGGCCGATTAATTCAAGCATAAGAGATTCAATATGGAAAACCTTGTTTGTTACAAGCAACTGCCTCGTTGGAACAGCGAAACGTTACCTGCCATGTTTCAGGAAAAACATAATACTCAGCAAGGAACTTGGGCAAAATTGACGTTATTTAAAGGTGAGGTGACGTTTGCTTTTTTAACTGGTGATGGTGAGATTATTCGTACCGAACAGTATTCTGTTCACCGTCAGCCTGAACTGATTAAGCCACAGGAGTGGCATAAGATCGTTAGTTGTTCTTCGGATATTGAATGTCAGTTAGATTTTCATTGTCGACCAGAAGACTATACCAATAAGAAGTATGGTATGACGAAAACACATTCTGAAGTGCTCAATGCAACGCGTTATGTTATGCCTTGCAAGGTGTTGGATTTGGGATGTGGCTCAGGCAGAAACTCTCTTTACTTAAATAAACTTGGTTTTGATGTCAAAGCATTAGACAAAAACCAACAGAGTATCAGTGCACTTCAGGAGATTATCCATTCTGAATCGCTAAGTGGTATTCAGGCTGATGTTTTCAATATCAATGAGCAGACGATTGATGATACATACGGTTTTATTCTGTCTACCGTAGTATTTATGTTTTTGGATCGAGAAAGAGTACCTGCCATTATTAAAAATATGCAGGATAAGACCGAGAACAACGGCTACAACCTAATTGTTTCTGCAATGTCGACGGAAGACTACCCTTGTTCGGTACCCTTTTCTTTTACCTTTGGTCAGGGAGAATTGAAAGATTATTATCAAGGTTGGGAGATTATTAAATATAACGAAGATGTAGGGGAGCTACATAAGACAGATAGTGATGGTAATCGTATCAAGCTACGTTTTGCGACGCTTCTGGCGAAGAAAGTTGCCTGATTTTTCATTATCTCATCAATTATTTACTTCGGGCACGGATAAAAAGAATAGGGTAAGCTGGGTTGGTAACTCGATCCAGAGTCATGATTCAGGTAAATGTGACAGGGGATGCTTAAAGCAACCTGTAGTTTTTTGTTAGAATCAGTCAGATTCTCAATATGATATGGGGGAAACATGCGGGTTAAATTGTGTTTAAACCTTGTGGCAGCGTTACTGTTGGTTGGTTGTTCCAGCACTAACACGCTAAGCGGTGCCGGGCAGCAAGTCAGGATAGTTGATGAACAACCAGGTGCTACATGCCAGTTATTAGGCTCAGCAGAAGGTAGTCAGAGTAACTGGTTGTCTGGAGCTAACAGTGAATATGATTCAGTAACCAGCGCAACGAACGATCTACGTAATAAAGCGGCCGCCATGGGTGGAAATGTTATTTATGGTGTTAGTGGACAAGGACAAAGCTTCTTATCTGAGTTTGTTCCTCTGGACAGTAAAGTCAGCGGGCAGGTTTATCGTTGCCCAAATTAACTGGCTGATGAATTCAGCTCCGGCGCGTACCGGAGCTGACGTTGTTTAGTTTATAAATGCTATAACGTTATGAGTTATTTTCTGATTTATAAGAATAATACTCAAAGACCCCGTCGCCGTAGAATTTGGATGCTCTTTGTTGGACGGCGTTAAGAACAAGTCCTTTTATCGTCAGACCATTCTGCTCAAAACGCTTAAGTGACATTTCCACTTCCCTGACAGAGCTGTGTTCAAATCGGGCAACTAACAGATTTGTGCCTGAATATCTGCCAATAATCATTGAGTCTGTTGTGGCGAGTATTGGTGGGGTATCAAAAATAATCAGATCATAATTTGTACCAGCCCATTCAACAAATGCAGAGAAATACTTATTCATTAATAACTCTGATGGGTTAGGAGGAATTGCTCCTCTGGGAATAAAGTCCAAACCATTAACACCTGTTTTATAAACACATTTTTCGATTTCTTTATTATTAGAAAGAATGTCGGAGAGCCCATTATTCATCGTTATCTTGAATAATTTATGTAGTCCTCCTTTTCGCATATCGGCGTCAATCAAAAGAACTCTGACTCCTGATTGTGCTACAACAACAGCAAGATTACTGCTGATGAAGCTTTTCCCGATGCCTGATGTAGCGCCAGTAATCATTAAGATTCGATTGCTGGCATCAAGCATAGCAAAGTGCAAACTGGTTCTCAGGCTTCTTATGGCCTCAACCGCTAAATCAGTTTCTTGCTCTACTGCTAACAATTTTGTGTTATTTGTTGACGGTTGTTTTCTATTTCTGTTTTTTAAATTTTTAGATAATGGAATATTGGCATAAATATTGATACTTATACTTTCAAGTTGTGATGAATCGTTAATGGTTCTTCGGAACAGTTCCTGGATGAAGATGATTAAGATCGAGAGAAATATTCCAGCAACAAATGATAACGCCACAATTAACAATGATTTTGGTTTTATTTTTTCTGGTTGTGTAATCGCTCTGTCAATAATTCTGGCATTTCCTACCGTACTGGCTTTACTAATATTGAGCTCTTGTTGTTTATTTAATAACAACATATAGATTTCCTGACCAGATTGTACATCTCTGGTTAACCTTAAAATCTCTTGTTGTGTTTTAGGCATATTAGTAACGCTTTTGTTCAGGCGTTCTTTTTCCTGCAGTAATGTATTCTTCTTCTCTAATAGCGAACGGTAAGCTGGATGTTCTTTAGTATATAACTTTGATATTTCAGCTTCTTTAAACGTTACTTCATTTAATTGCGAGGTAATTGCAACCATAGAATCAAGTATAGATTTTGCCTCTAAAGTTAAATCAACAGACTCGTTGGTTTGTCTGAAAGTATTTAGTTTAAACTCGGCCTCTTCCAGTTGCTTTTTTATCAGTGGTAATTGTTCTTTGAGAAAGTCTAAACTATTTGCAGCTTCTTCTGATTTTCTCTCGACATTCTGCTGTAAATAATTATTACTAATGCTATCCGCAATTTTTTTGATTTTTTCTTTATCTTTTCCCGTTACGTAAAGTCTAAGTATGCCACCATCTTTAGTCGTATCTTGAATTAATAAATCTAATAACACATTATTAATCGTAGTAAGGTAATCTTTTTTCTTTATCTTAAATGTAGTTCCTACAGGAGCAATAATGTCACTGATTAAAATAGAGATGTTATTGTTTTTTTCAAGTGATGCTATTTTTCCTGTTATATCAATACCATCCCCTTTCAGATTATATTGATTATCGGATAAGATTGTAAGAGTGAATTCATCATTATACATTGTCTCTGGAATATCAAATTTAGATATAGCAACCTGAGCTGGTTTGATTTTTAGCCATTTAGACAGTTTTTCTCCAACAATGGGAAAATATTTTTCTGATACTTCAATGTCTAAACTCAGGTCGGAAACAGTTTTTCCTATGACCATTCGTGATTTTATCAGCTCGATCTCTGTCGCTGTTGATGGTGTAATATTACTGGATAAAATTTCGGAAACGCTATTTAAGAGACTATTGGTAGGATTTTTTTCTATTTGAATAAGTACGTCAGCTCGATAAATAGGAGTAGCAAATAAAGAGTAAAAAGCTCCAATCAGAGTCAATAATATGGTTATAGAGATGAGTAACCATTTTTTATCGATAATGGTTCCTAGAATCTTTCCTAAATTTATCTCGTCTTCTTCTTTAGGATTCTTATGTGAGGTACTACGATTTTCTGACATACTCATTCCTACTTATTCTAATGCTATCTTCATTGATATTTATTAGTGTTTAAGCACTTTTACCCACATATCAGCAGATTCAGATAACTGTTGATAAATTAATTCAAACATTTCTCTGCTCTTTCTATAAGGATCGGCAATATCACGTTGGTTATTCCAGTGACCAAATAACATTGTTTTGCCACTGGCTTCTGGAGCCAGATGATTTATCATTTCCATATGCATTTTTTCCATGACCAAAATTAAGTCATATTGGCGACAGAGTTGAGCATTAAACTGTTTAGCTTTGTGATCTGAGACCGAAATTTCATGTTGTAGTGCAATTTCTGTCATTGTTTTTTCTACTGGATGGTCCACGACGGCTTTTAAACCCGCGGATTCAATAGTTTTATCAGGGAGCTGTATTTGTAACAGCCGTTCCCCTATTGGAGAACGGCAAATATTACCTACACAAACCACCAGAATAGAGTTAAACATTAGTTTGGCCAATTTCTCATCCAACGAGTTGACTCAGTCATACTGTTAATACTGGTTATTGTTGGGGCTAGCTGGCTAATCACACGATTCCAACGGGATATTGGGGCTGTTGTAACATAAACAATATCATAAGGTTGCAATTGGAACTCAGTACCTAATACCAGAGCAGAAGCATCTTTTGCATCTAACTGATATATATTGGCTAGTTTATTATCAGCATTATCATCAGATTTAATATCGTCATTATCCTCTTCTTCTTTCAGAGGACTAAATAACAATGAGTTATCTGCAGTGTCGCTACTTTCTTTAAGAATGGCATTATTCTTTGTTGTATCCGTGTTTTTATGAATAGAACGAATAACAAATATACCGCTGGCATCACTTGCTGCTTGATCAATTCCATCGGCATTTCCCAGCGCTTCAGTTAATGTCATACCACTACGATCCATTCGTAATGTACTTTGTTTTTTGACCTCACCCATAACAAAGACTTTTAAATCATCATTGCGTGGAATATATAAAATATCACCATCATGCAACAAACGGTTCTGGGTTAAATCACCATGTTGCATTAATGCATTTAAAGATACAGGAAATTTCTCGCCATTGCGGGTAAGTATTGCATTGTTCCAGTTAGCATTTTCCGTAAGCCCTCCCGCCTGATTAAGTGCATCGATGATGGTCAATGGAATGTTGGTGATAGATTGTTGACCGGATTTCGTTACTTCGCCAGTAATATAGGCCTTTTTAGCTCGAAAAGCGGCAATACTGACATCGACTTGGGGAGATTCAATATATTGAGCAAGCTGGTTTGTTATCGTTGTACGTATTTGGGCCATTGTTTTGCCTTTAACGGATATTTTACCAATATAAGGGTAAAAAATAGTACCGTCAGATTGTACCCAGTTCCCCGTATCGCTGGCGCTACGATACTGGCCTGCCGGTGTCGTCAACTCAGGATGGTCCCATACGGTTACCATTAGTACATCACCAATGCCGATACGATATTCGTAGTTTTGTAGTTCTTTTTCCAAATCGGGGTTAGCCTGAGCAACTACGGGGTGAGTCCGCTGTTGTTCAACTAATTGTGGAGTAATGGTATAAACATTAACCATCTGGTTAATATCAAAATTCTCATCTCCCTGCTCCTGAATTGTCTTATTTGAGGTCGAAAGATGGCTACCAGGCTCCAGAGTACAACCATTTAGAAAGACCATGGTTATTAATGATGGTATTATTATAGATATTTTCATTTCATATACTGCCATAAAGTTTAGGTCATATTAGGAATGCGTTAGTAATCTGATAATTTGTGATAGCGCGATTACTGATAAGTGCATTGTTGTATAGTCAAGGTAAAAAACTAAGGCTATTTTATTAAAATCACTTATATATTACTTGGTTAATATTACTATCATGTGTCCGCAGTTCTTTTACAGCCTCTGACGTAACCGCGGTTAATTGTAATTTTCTTATTAAATAGAAATAGATGGAAAATACGCTTAAAAACAGAAGAAGAGAAATTATCTCTTTAATTTTAAATTGTTCTAATACAATACCCAAACAAGTCAGAAGTAGTGCGATAGTTACTATGATAAGAAGCATTTGGTGTGAACTTAGCCCCTGATTCATTAAAATATGGTGCAAATGTCCCCGGTCTGGTTTAAAAGGACTATTTCCCTTGAGAATGCGACTAAGCATTACCGTGACCATATCCATTAAAGGAATCGCTATTAGCCATAGGCCTGTTACTGAAGCAATAACTGCATTATTACCTTGGGTGGCTAATAATAATAGCCAAAGAATAGTAAAGCCAATTAACGTGCTACCCGCATCTCCCATAAAGACTTTAAATTTCTTGCCAAATGGAATACTTAAATTAAGTAATAAATAAGGAATAATAATTGCGATAAGAGTAAGACACCATACGGATAAATTCTGTTGCTTTCCTAAATAAAAACAGATGCTCAATCCTAATAGTGAAATACATGTAAGTCCACCAAGCAAACCATCTATGCCATCGGTCATGTTAAATGCATTAACGGATGCCCACATGGCAAATAAAGTTATAATATATCCAGCCCAGCCTAATATCAGAATATCATGAGGTAATAAATTACCCAGTGAATAAAGATGAGCTCCATCCACCATTAATAGAATAATAACCAGAGCTTGAATAATTATTCTTGGATAAACTGGTAAATCAAAACGGTCATCTAATATGCCAACAATAAGCAACATTGACGCACCAATCAAATAGGCGGTGCTGTGTGGCAGGTATCCATCTGAAAAGAAATACATAACACACATTGAAAGGTAGATTGAAATACCTCCAACCAGTGGAATATGCCCTTGATGCAATTTACGACCATTGGGTTTGTCTACAAGATCAATCTGGATAGCGAAAGTTCGGCTTATCAATAAGATGGTTAAACAGCAAGCCGATGCCGAGAGTAAAAAGAGTAACACAGAATACCTTTCGCCCTTTTGTGCAAATTTGCAGGGTTTTTTAGAGCAAGCTACCGCCCATGACTTACAGCTGCCATTTTGCTGAATTAATATAATTGATAATTTATTTGATGCTATTTCATATATAAAAACAGATAGTTTCAATCGATAGATAGAAATTATGCATAATATAAAATAGATAGCTAACGAAAGGAGTATCCAGTGGGAATACGCATAACATGACTTCCTGTCAGTTTACTATCTTTTTTCTTTTATCCATTTAAAACAATTATGAGACAACAGAATCATAATTGTTTACTTACGCGATAGTATATACTGATTCAAATTACAGTAATACGTATATGTGAATTCTAAAGGAGTAGATGGATTAAAGCAACGGGCAGTTATTTTCTGATGATTTTCAGGAACTATTCCATTTTAATATTAAAATTGTCTGAATATTAGTAGGTTGCAGCACTAATCATTAGTTGATAATCAATGTGATTTATTAAGTTGAGTAATATGATTATGGAGAGTAAATCACTATAACATAATGATTTTAATTAGGTTGTTATAAAAATTTATGAAATTCTTGAGTGATTCTTAAGAGGGGGACTATTTTTATAGGCTCAATAAATATAACTGTCATAAAAATAGCTAGTATATCTGACAGGTAATGGATATTTGGTAATTATAATTCGCCAATTAGGATGATCATAAATTACTTTGGTTCTGTATTTAAATTTTCACTTGTTACAAATATGTAATTATTGCCTTGAAAAAAATTCATATAAAAATAATACGAATTCTAATTATTGATGTTTCAGGAGCCACAAAAGCAAAAACCCGCCAATAGGCGGGTTTTCTAAATGATGGTGCCCGGACTCGGAATCGAACCAAGGACACGGGGATTTTCAATCCCCTGCTCTACCGACTGAGCTATCCGGGCAACGGGGCGCATTAAACCGGATCTGCGCCTTATCGTCAATGGCTTTCTGTCTTTTAAGCAGCAAATTCCGATCAACCGCTGTTTTTTCACTCGAATTTTATGGTTATGTCTAAATATTCAGCGAAACAGGCGCAGGATTATTCTGTTTGGGCGCTATGCTTTTTGATTTTTTCAATATGCTCAGTAAACTGTCCGGCATCCATAAACCCTGATACTCGCAGCTCAGTGAGCTCTCTACCTGCTTTATCGAAAAACAGGATGGTAGGTAGGCCTAGTACCTGAAACTCCTTCAGTAACGCGATATGCTGCTTATTATTCGCTGTTACATCCGCCTGAAGTAAAACTGCATCAGACAGTGCATTCTGTACAGATGGCGCACTAAAAGTATATTTCTCGAATTCTTTACAGGTCACACACCAGTCGGCATACAGGTCAAGCATAACGATTTTGCCCTTGGCATTAGCCAGAGCCTGATGTAATTCATCACTATCATTAACAGGCATAAATAAGCTATGTGTACTAGATTGGGCCTGTGGAGTTGCAGGACCAAATGCCCAATCCTGTAATGGGCGGGTAACAATAAGCGCAGCAGCCAGTAATAGTAATTGAAGGAATCTGATCCATCCTTGTTGGGAACGTAGACTGATAATAAAAGCCCAGCCAAAGAAAGCTAATCCTAGTGCCGACCACATCCGTAGTTCCCAAATCTCGCCATACAGGCGGCCCAGTAAAATCACCGGGAGTGCCAGGATAAGGAACCCAAATCCTTCTTTGACATATTGCATCCATGGGCCGCTGCGTGGAAGCACTTTATTGCCAAACAGCGTAACCAGAATGAGGGGAATTCCCATACCTAAGGCATACAGATATAGCGTTCCACCACCGGCGAGCAGATTGCCGCTTTGAGCAATATAAAGCAGAATTGCTGTTAATGGGGCGGTTGTACATGGAGAACTGATAAGTCCAGCCAACGCTCCCATAATAAAGACACCTAAGGGAGAACCACCTTTTTGATTATTACTCCAGCCGGTCATTTTAGTTTGTAATGAAGAGGGGAGCTGTAGGGTATAAACTCCAAACATAGAGAGCGCCAGCAGAATGAATAATGCTGATAAACCAATAAGAACCACAGGATGTTGGAAATAGGCCTGAAATTGCATACCAGCAGCAGCCACAACTATACCCAATGCGGTATAAGTTAATGCCATTCCCTGAACATAAACAAAGGCCAGAAAAAAAGTGCGTTTCAGGCTATAGCTTTGTTTATTTCCCAAAATAATACTGGAAATCAACGGATACATAGGCAGCACACAAGGGGTTGCTGCGGCAATGATACCAATGACTAAGGCCCACAAAGGGGAGAAGGGGAGTGATTCTTCAGTATTTGTACTGTCAGTTTGTGGTGGTAATGTTGTTGGCGCAGCATTACTACTTGCAGTTATTTCACTTAATGGAACCGTGCGCGTTTCAGGCGGATAACAAAATCCGGCTTCAGCGCAACCCTGATAGCTAACGGTAATTACCGAATTATTTTGAGCTTGTGAAAGCGTTAAAGGTATTGATAACGCATTTTTATAAATTAAGGTATCGCCATAGAACGCGTCATTATGTTTTTCCGCCGTAGGAAAAGTATAAGGAGCTATCGTTGTATTCTGGGGCTCAATTTTTATTTGGTGTTGGTAGAGATAGTAACCCGGTGCGATATCCCATTTGAGAATTACATGTTGGTTATTCTGGCTAAAATCAAAGGCAAAAGCCTGATCGACACTGACAAACTTTCCGGCAGATGGCGTTTTATCGAAGAGTGAAGCCTGTGCACTAAATGAGGTGCAAAACAGTGTCAGCCAAAAGAGAACAATTAATTTAGTGATGTGTCGAGCCATGATAGATATTCTTTGTCGCCTCTGCTGACAGGTAATGCCAGTAATTCTGGTAATTCGTAAGGGTGATGCTGTTTTAGCTTTGCCATCAGAGCATCCTGATGCTGACAATTAGTTTTGAGCAACATCTGGACTTCATATTCCTGCTCCAACTTACCCTGCCAATAATACAAGGAAGTGGCACCAGGTAAAATCGTGACGCAGGCGGCCAATTTTTCAGCCAATACTAAAGTAGCAAGCTCTTGTGCACTCGCTTCATCGGGCGCAGTACAGAGAATTACAATGGCGTGGGTATCGGTACTGTCAGAAATTGCTGCTGTCATAATGTTTACCTCTGGATGATGGAAAACATGTTGCATTCAGCAAAACACTATACTGGTTGAGTGGGAGTTTGTCAGTAACAGGAAGAGAAAGAAAGGAATAGACCTGAGATGCAAGCACCTCAGGTCTATAAAGGCAATTACAGAACCATATTACCTACAATGAATCCAAACAGTACTGACAGGGCAATAGCAATAACGCCCGGAACCAGGAATGAGTGGTTAAACACATACTTACCGATACGGGTTGAACCCGTATCATCCATCTGAACTGCTGCCAGCAGAGTTGGGTAAGTTGGCAGAACGAACAGAGCAGAAACAGCGGCGAACGACGCTACAACACCGACTGGTGTTACGCCAAGAGCCAGAGCTGCTGGTAACAGTGCTTTAGCTGTCGCGGCTTGTGAGTAAAGCAGCGTAGCAGCAAAGAACAGGATAATTGCTAACATCCAGGAATGCTCTTGCAGCAGGCTGCCGGAGAACTCTTTAATTTCGTTGATGTGAGCTTGAACGAAAGTATCACCTAACCACGCAACACCCAGTACGCAGACACAAGCACTCATACCTGATTTGAAGGTACTCGCATTCAGGATCTCGTTAGTATCAATCTTACAGAACACACAAATTGCGGTAGCGATACTTAACATGAAGACAACGATTGCATGGTCACGGCCTAAAATAGGGTTTTCGATCAGGCCTACAGACTTACTAATCGCTGTTGCGTACAGCATAACGGCAACGATACCAAGCAGGAATAACAGAACAGAAAGTTTCGCACCCGGTTTAATCACGATGTCGGCAACTTTTGTATTGCTAACCAGCCCTTTAGCCAGACGGTCTTTATAAACTGGATCGTCTTTTAACTCACTACCCAGGAAGTTACTAACAACAGCAGTCAGCATAACCGCTACAAAGGTAGTTGGAATACAAATACCTAACAGGGCTAAGTAACTGACACCAACAGGCTCCAGAATACCAGCAGTAAATACAACCGCAGCTGAAATTGGTGATGCTGTGATAGCGATCTGTGATGCTACAACTGCAATAGACAGAGGGCGAGAAGGACGGATACCCTGACCTTTTGCTACTTCAGCGATAACTGGCATAGTGGAGAAAGCTGTATGACCAGTACCAGCGAAGATTGTCATGACATAGGTAACGACTGGCGCCAGAAACGTAATGTACTTAGGATGTTTACGTAACAGTTTTGCAGCCAAACTAACCAGATAGTCCATACCACCGGCAACCTGCATTGCTGCGATTGCCGCGATAACTGACATGATAATTTGAATAACGTCGAACGGGATATTACCAGGGTTGATTTGACAAACCGTAGTAAGAACCAGTACGCCTAGTCCACCGGCAAAACCGATGGCGATACCACCTAGTCGTGCACCAACATAGATGGCCAGCAGGACAATCACAAATTGCACAGCTAACATATATTATTTCCTTGATTTTATGCGTGTTATTAAAAATAGATAACACAAAGTTAACGACTACAAGTTCCTACGGGTATTAAAAAGGCATGCTATTTTTCAAATGACATGCCTTTTGTTTGGTTATTGCAGAGTCTTAGTTCTCTCGCAACTAGTCGTCGTAACGTTTTGCTTTATATTCTGGGTGCATCAGGTTCTTGATGGAGAAAATATCATCAAGTTCTGCTTCGGTCAGAAGACCGCGCTCCAGAACAACTTCACGTACGGTTTTGCCGGTTTCAGCACAAATCTTACCAACAATGTCACCGTTGTGGTGGCCAATGAATGGGTTCAGATAAGTCACGATACCGATTGAGCCGAACACATAGGCTTCACAAACTTCTTTATTGGCAGTGATGCCATCAACGCATTTTTCAACCAGGTTGTGACATGCGTTAGACAGAATGTGAATTGATTCAAACATAGCCTGACCGATAACAGGTTCCATTACGTTCAACTGTAATTGACCAGCTTCAGCAGCCATAGTTACACAAATGTCGTTACCGATAACTTTAAAGCAAACCTGATTAACTACTTCAGGAATAACCGGGTTAACTTTAGCTGGCATAATAGAAGAACCAGCTTGCAGCTCAGGTAAGTTGATTTCGTTTAAGCCAGCGCGTGGGCCTGAAGAGAGTAAACGAAGGTCATTACAGATTTTAGACATTTTTACTGCAAGGCGTTTTAATGCGCCATGAACCATAACGTAAGCGCCACAGTCAGACGTTGCTTCAATCAAGTCTTCTGCAACTACGCATGGGAAGCCGCTAACTTCAGCCAGCTTCTGCACCGCCAGAGGTGAGTACTCTTTCGGTGTATTCAAACCGGTACCGATAGCTGTTGCACCAAGGTTAACTTCGAGCAAAAACTCAGCAGTACGGGTAATATTTTTTACTTCTTCTTTTAGTAACACGCTAAAAGCATGGAACTCTTGGCCTAAAGTCATTGGTACCGCGTCTTGTAACTGAGTACGGCCCATTTTCAGGACTTCTTTAAACTCAACTGCTTTACGATCAAAGCCTGCACGCAGTACTTCAATAGACTCAACCAGTTTCATTAATGAGGCGTAAACCGCGATACGGAATCCGGTAGGATAAGCATCGTTGGTAGACTGGCATTTATTGACGTGGTCGTTAGGGTTCAGGTACTGATATTCCCCTTTTTGATGACCCATCATCTCCAGACCAATGTTGGCGATAACCTCGTTAGTATTCATATTGACAGAGGTACCTGCACCACCCTGATAAACGTCAACAGGGAATTGGTCCATACACTTACCGTTTTTCAATACTTCATCACAAGCCTGAATGATGGTATCAGCAATTGAACGAGGAATGGTTTTCAGTTCCTTGTTAGCCATTGCTGCTGCTTTTTTTACCATTACCATGCCGCGAACAAACTCTGGGATATCACTGATTTTGCTGTTACTAATGTAAAAGTTTTCAATGGCACGCAGAGTATGCACACCATAGTAAGCTTCAGCAGGCACTTCACGTGTCCCTAACAGGTCTTCTTCGATACGGATGTTATTTGACATGTAAACCTTCTTTAATATACCAAGATGAATAAATAGTGAAAAACTGTGTTGCTAAATGATTACAATATTATAAAAGCGTTGGCGCCCTTGGTGTGGAGATCATAAGCTCCTTTTGATTAAAAGTATGAACCTAGATCAGATTATTGGCATCATAAAAAATATTAATGACATAAACGTGATTTAAATCACACTAAAGAGGTAGTTGTTGTTTTTGTCGTCAGAGTTGATTTTTTAAGATGTCAGCACTATATCAAGGCTATATATATAGTATATTAAACTGCTTTTGCTAATTTTAATGATAGGTTATCAAAACGTCACTTTGATGTTAATTATGCTTATTTTTGATATAGCTTCAGTATGTTACTATGTAAAAAATTATTTAATTTCTGAGTGTTAAGGAGCTTATGTGCGTTGGCTACCGTTAATTCTATTGTTTTTGCTAGTTTATATCGAGATCACAATTTTTATTAAAGTTGCTGCTGTTTTTGGCGTTGCACTTACATTAATTCTGATAATTCTGACATCGTGTTTAGGTGTATCTCTGGTCCGCCATCAGGGACTAAAAACATTAATACAAATGCAAGAGAAGATGGCTACTGGTGAAAATCCTGCTGGTGAGATGGTGAAAAGCGTTTCGCTGTTGCTTGCGGGCTTCTTATTATTGATCCCCGGCTTTTTCACCGATTTTTTAGGGTTATTACTGTTGCTGCCACCAGTCCAGAAACTACTGACTTTAAGAGTGATGCCATTTATTCATGTGTTTCGTCCAGCTCCCGGGAATTCATCAACGACCGGTCAGAGTGGATATACCGTTGAAGGTGAGTTTCAACGTAAAGAAGATGATACAAGCAAACACATTGGTGACAAAAAAGATCCAGACCTCTAAGTCATCATATCGATCGTTGTTCATTGTTTATGCAAAACAGCTTATGCAAATTTTTTTCACCTCCCCCCTTGAAGGGGAGGTGAATGCCCCCAATATCACTTCCACGAGGCTGGTAATTTAATGTACCTGCTCAAACCTAACCTGGTAAGGACCTTCTCAAAGGAGAGCTATCAATGAAAATTCGTCCACTACACGACCGCGTAATCGTAAAACGCAAAGAAGTTGAAACTAAGTCAGCTGGCGGTATTGTGCTGACTGGTTCTGCAGCAGCAAAATCCACCCGTGGTGAAGTATTGGCTGTTGGCAAAGGTCGTATTCTAGAAAACGGCGAAGTGAAAGCACTGGATGTAAAAGTTGGCGATGTCGTTATTTTTAACGATGGCTACGGTGTCAAAGTAGAAAAAATCGATAACGATGAAGTCCTGATTATGTCCGAAAGCGATATTCTGGCGATTGTTGAAGCGTAATTTAGAGCGCTCTTTTTTTGAACTGAATTGAAAAGTTAAGGGAAACCTGAAAATGGCAGCTAAAGACGTTAAATTTGGTAATGATGCTCGTGTAAAAATGTTACGCGGCGTAAATGTTCTGGCCGATGCAGTAAAAGTGACTCTGGGACCAAAAGGTCGTAACGTAGTTCTGGATAAGTCATTTGGCGCACCAACAATCACTAAAGACGGTGTATCCGTAGCGCGTGAAATCGAGCTGGAAGATAAATTCGAAAATATGGGCGCACAAATGGTTAAGGAAGTTGCTTCCAAAGCCAATGATGCAGCAGGTGACGGTACCACTACCGCAACTGTACTGGCCCAGGCTATTGTGACTGAAGGTTTGAAAGCCGTTGCTGCGGGTATGAACCCAATGGACCTGAAGCGCGGTATCGATAAAGCAGTTATCTCTGCAGTAGAAGAGCTGAAGAAACTGTCTGTACCTTGCTCTGATTCTAAAGCGATTGCTCAGGTTGGTACTATTTCTGCTAACTCCGACTCAAGCGTTGGTTCGCTGATTGCAGAAGCAATGGAGAAAGTAGGTAAAGAAGGCGTTATTACCGTTGAAGAAGGCACAGGCCTGGAAGACGAGTTAGACGTTGTTGAAGGTATGCAGTTTGATCGTGGTTATCTCTCACCTTATTTCATCAACAAACCAGAAACAGGTGCTGTTGAGCTGGAAAGTCCTTTCATCCTGTTAGTGGATAAGAAAATCTCTAATATCCGTGAAATGCTTCCAGTATTAGAAGCTGTTGCTAAAGCGGGTAAACCACTGGCTATCATCGCTGAAGATGTAGAAGGTGAAGCACTGGCAACGCTGGTAGTGAACACCATGCGTGGTATCGTGAAAGTAGCTGCTGTTAAAGCACCTGGCTTTGGCGATCGTCGTAAAGCTATGCTACAAGACATCGCAACTCTGACTGGCGGTACAGTCATCTCTGAAGAAATCGGTTTAGAGCTGGAAAAAGCCACTCTGGAAGATTTAGGTCAGGCGAAACGCGTTGTTATCAACAAAGATACAACCATCATTATTGATGGTGTTGGTGAAGAAGACGCTATCAAAGGTCGCGTAACGCAAATTCGTCAACAAATCGAAGAAGCAACTTCCGATTACGATCGTGAAAAACTGCAAGAGCGCGTAGCTAAATTAGCTGGCGGCGTTGCCGTGTTGAAAGTAGGCGCTGCAACTGAAATCGAAATGAAAGAGAAGAAAGCACGCGTAGAAGATGCACTGCAAGCGACTCGTGCAGCGGTAGAAGAAGGCGTTGTTGCTGGTGGTGGTGTAGCATTAATTCGTGTTGCAGCGAAAATTGCTGGTCTCCAGGGTGATAACGAAGATCAAACCGTTGGTGTTCGTGTTGCGGTACGTGCAATGGAAGCTCCATTACGTCAAATCGTTGCTAACGCAGGTGAAGAACCATCTGTTGTGGCAAACAACGTGAAAGCCAGTGACGGCAGCTACGGTTATAACGCCGCAACTGAACAGTATGGCGATATGATCGATATGGGTATCCTGGATCCAACCAAAGTAACCCGTTCTGCTCTGCAATATGCAGCATCAATCGCTGGTCTGATGATCACCACTGAATGTATGGTGACTGACCTGCCGAAAGATGACAAATTAGACATGGGTGCTGCTGGTGGTATGGGCGGCATGGGTGGTATGGGCGGAATGATGTAATTCCCCTCTACATTCAGCCAGTCTGAATAGTAAAAACCCCGGTGTAAACCGGGGTTTTTTTATGCCTTAAAACCAGATTAGGTAAAATGTTAAGGTGCGGGATTCAACAATAACTGGAGGATATTTTCCGGATGGTAAAGCCCGCTTTCTTTTAGACTGTTGGACGACAATTTAAATGTTTCCGGATATTGACGGCGCCAGCGGTGATAAATATTCACAATATCGATCATCTTTGATTTTCTGAGCTGGGAATATTTTAAAGCCCAGTAACCGAGCAAATTGCGCAAGATAAAGCAGTCAGTAATTAGCTGATAATAGGTCTCTGTCTCAGACATTTTTGCATGATAGGGGAAGCTATCGTGATAAAGACGATAAAACAAATAGTTGGTCACTACATGGGGGAATTCATTAAATACTGGAGTGACGGTCTGCATCCAGGCGTTTTCAAGATCCATAATTTTTTGCGCACCACTCTCAGTGGACTGCTGCAGAATATCATGGTGAACCTCTTTCCAGAATGTCGCCATAGTCGGCACCGTCTCAACGTTGGCTAATTCCGCTACCTGAGACCCAATTTGAGCAAACAACTGCCAACGGGCCACATTGTTGGTGGGAATCTTACTCATGCGAGAATTAATATAATCATGAGTTAATGATGCCGCTCGCAAATGTAGCTTTTCAATCACCTGATGTTTCTGCTTTGTATTGGTGTAATCATCCCGGGCTATTGGCAATATTAATTCACCGATTGCCAGTAATCGTTCTGAAAGTGATAGTTCCGGGCGTAGGGCAATGGCAATACATTCGGCATTAACCAGATGGTAAATATCGTTGAGCGGTGATTGGCTTCGGGATGAAATTAATTTTTTTGATTCCAACCAGATAGATGTCTGGCTCATCAGGATCTGACCGCAAGCTTCCGGACACTCAATCGCTAAACTTTTACGTAGCTCATTTTGCCAGCGAATATCCACATAGGGGTAATCTAGGCAGAATTTAGGACGAGTATGAAGATCGTCCCTGCGGCCAATAAGGCAGTAAGTACAGGAACGGCCCTTATCAAAAAACGGACAGTAGTTATCTGTGGTTAGATGAATAGTGCCCCAGTTTTCCAGATCGGTTTTTGCCAGTTGAATGCTTTGTTGAGCTACCGTGCGGATATCTTCATCAGAGCTCTTCAGATAAGCCTGAGTGCTGATTTTATCCAGAGGAATCTCTTTACCAATACAACAGGTACATAAGCATCCACCGCCATTACATTGAAACCGGCGTACATATTCAGGTTCATAAATATTGATAATATTCATCCCAGCCTATCCAATGTATATTTATTCCATTAACAGTTATAGTACGGTTTTATTTCTAAATGGTAAATAAGTAAAGCCAGCATAAAGAACAGAGAATTATATTAGCTTGATAAAAGAGTTTTTATATTTATTTTTGTAAGATATTAGTTGTAATAATGATGTAAAAATATATTTATTTAAATTATTTTAAAGCTAACTGTTTATCTTGCCCTGCTAGAAAAAACTCATCTGTTATCAAGAAGGTTTGAGATGAGTTTTTCTGTAGATTGTTTTTTATTATTAAATTGTTACGTTAAGATCTATTGGTGTTTTGCTCGGTTGCCCGCCTATTTCCCGGGTTAGTTTTGGAACCAGATAGCCTGATGTTGTTTTCAACATTTCCCGCATGATATGGCGAGCTTCGTTATCATCAACCATAAAATGTGCGGCCCCCTGAACTTTATCTAATACGTGGAGATAATAAGGTAATATCCCTGTGTTAAATAATGCATTACTCAGATTAACCAAAGCGTTGCAATTATCATTAACACCTTTCAATAATACGCTTTGATTTAATAAGGTTACTCCAACATTTTTTAATTTTCGTATACTGTTTTTTACATCAATATCAATCTCATTTTCATGATTAATATGGGTAACCAGAATGATTTGTAAGCGCGAACGGGCAAAGCGTTGGCATAGTTCATCGGTTATTCTGTCCGGGATAACGACAGGTAAGCGGGAATGAATGCGTAAGCGTTGCAGATGAGGGATTTTTTCTACTTCTGTTATCAGCCAGTCCAGTTCATGATCTTTGGCCATCAGCGGGTCGCCTCCGGAAAAGATAAGTTCGTCCAGCTCAGTATGCTGACTAAGATAATTCAGTGCGTTCTTCCAGCTCTCTTTATTACCCGGATTATCATGGTAGGGAAAATGGCGACGGAAGCAGTATCGACAGTTAACGGCACATCCACCCTTAACCAGTAATAAAGCCCGGTTATGATATTTATGTAATAAACCAGGGACGGCCGTACTTTGCTCTTCTAAAGGATCTACACTGTAACCTGGCGTTTCATAAAACTCATCTTGTAGTGTAATGACCTGTCGCAGCAGAGGGTCACTGGCGTCACCTTTTTTCATTCTGGCTGCAAATGCCCGGGGAACACGTAAGGCAAACAGACGACGAGCCTCGATACCGGCACGTAGTTCAGGGTGATTCTCAAGAGATAAAAAACGTAATAATTCTTCAGGATCGGTAATAACATCCGATAACTGTTGCAACCATCCTTCTCTAGTTGCGGTGTTATAGGTTACAATGTGCGCCATTTTTAGCTGAGCTACCTAAATTAATCAAGAAAGAGGACCATCATGGCGACTTATTCTAGCAACGATTTCCGTCCGGGTCTTAAAATCATGCTAGACGGCGAACCTTGTGCCGTTATTGAAAGTGAATTTGTGAAACCAGGTAAAGGTCAGGCCTTTGCTCGCGTTCGTCTGCGCAAACTGATTTCTGGCAAGTTATTAGAGAAAACCTTCAAATCTACTGATAGTGCTGAAGGTGCTGACGTTATGGATATGAACCTGACTTATTTATATAACGACGGTGATTTCTGGCACTTCATGAACAATGAAACCTTTGAGCAATTAGCTGCGGATGCGAAAGCCGTTGGTGATAACGCTAAATGGTTGGTTGAACAGGCTGAATGTATTCTGACCCTGTGGAATGGTTCTCCAATCGCAGTAACCCCACCTAACTTCGTTGAACTGGAAATCGTTGATACCGATCCAGGTCTGAAAGGTGATACTGCAGGTACCGGCGGCAAACCAGCAACTCTGTCTACCGGCGCGGTAGTTAAAGTTCCATTATTTGTTCAGTTAGGCGAAGTGATTAAAGTTGACACTCGCTCTGGCGAATACGTATCTCGCGTTAAGTAATTATCTTAATCGCCAGATAAGGCCGTTTTACGGCCTTATCTGTTTTTCCTTCCAAAACAATTCTGACGATAAGGAGTGCTGCATGGTTAAGGTTATTAGTGCTATCTTTTTATCACTGGTTGTGGTTTCAGCACTCAGTGGTTGTAACACCATTCGTGGTTTCGGAGAAGATATCCGCCATGTTGGTAGTGCAATTGAACGTGGGGCCAGCTGAAGTTAATTTCTCAGGTTATTCTGTTATCAGGGTATAGCCGTCATGTCATCATTGATTATCACTGTTTGCATGTTGACGTTGAGCAACGTGTTCATGACTTTTGCCTGGTATGGGCATCTGAAATATTTTCATAGTAAAACCTGGGTAATTGCTGCACTAGTCAGTTGGGGCATTGCTCTGTTTGAATATCTATTGCAGGTACCGGCTAACCGTATCGGTTATGAAGTTGCCAGCGCGGGTCAGCTAAAGATTATTCAGGAAGTGATTAGTCTGACAGTGTTTATTCCTTTCTCTATGTACATACTTAAAGAACCTTTCCGTACCGACTATATTTGGGCCGGCTTGTGTTTGCTGGGCGCGGTGTTCTTTATGTTCAGGAATAAAATCATGGTATAATTACAGAACTGCACTATTTTATTTCAAGGTTTACAGAAATAAGATAGGCAGTATCTGTTAATTGGCTGGTTGGGACGACCTGACCACGCGTCATCATTTCAGGGGACGACCCCAAAGTATCAGGGGAGTACCTATTATGGCCTGGATTATTCTGTTTATTGCCGGTTTACTGGAAGTGGTATGGGCTGTCGGTTTGAAATATAGCCACGGATTTACCCGCTTAACCCCCAGTATTATTACCGCAGTAGCAATGGCCGCCAGCGTTTTTCTGTTGGCAAATGCGATGAAAACACTACCCGTGGGAACTGCATATGCAGTCTGGACTGGTATTGGTGCCGTCGGAGCTGCAATAACGGGGATCGTTTTGCTGGGAGAGTCTGCCAGCGTAATGAGAATAATCAGCCTGTGTCTGATTATTGGCGGTATCATTGGTCTGAAGTTTAGTTCCTAAAAAACATTAGCCCACCTGGTGTTAAAGCGGCACTCGGTGGGTTTATTTTTCGACTGTGTTATCAAGCGGATTAAGCGATTTAAGCACTGACAGGCTATGGTTGAGATTCTGTTTGTTGTTGATGGCTAAACGTTCCAAACCAGCAACAATAAAGGAAAGTAAGTATTCGCAAGCCTGTTCTTTATTTTCCACTGAACAGAGTTGCTGCGACAGGCCTCCGATACGATCGACTTCCGAGAAAGTGTTACACATCACACCTACCATAAAGTCAAAACCCCATTGAATGCTGGCCTCATCGGCTCCTGGCATAGCACGACGCATCTCCTGCTGAAAGCGTGCGGCACCAGAATCAAACTGCTCCTGTAATAGTGACAGGTTATAGCCTAATAACGTAGATACAATGCGCGCATAGCTGCGCCAACCGGCACCACCGTTCAAATGCCAGAACAGATAGGGCGTCACGAAAGCATGGACAATTTGCTCAATGGAAAGCGGCTTATTGCTATTCTCATGACTGAAGTAGTCAAGAAGCTGCAGGCGAGATTCGCTTAATAGTCCAATTCTGCGTTTAATCACTGCATCAAACAGTGCTTCTTTGGTACCAAAATGGTAGTGAGCCAGCGCTAATTTTACATCGGCTTTTTGAGTTATCTGACGGATAGATACGGCATCATAGCTACTCAGGGCGAAGAGTTCTTCAGCTGCATTAAGAATTTTTTCTGATGTTGATATTTGCATGTCGTATTTTATACCGTCAAAGAGGCGACCAGCGGCTTCCTGGCTAAACGTCTGATCATTATAAAGCCGCATAGCAGAAATACATCTAATTTTATCCGCTTGCGACCAGCCGTTGTACTTTCTCTTAGATTCGGCTTCTGTGTACAGACTTTAATTACATCTCTCAATTACCCTATTTTTTAACACATTAGAAACTCCCTATTTACCTGATAACGATTTTTCAGGATCCACTTCACGATCTTTCAAAAATGAGTTGGACGACTGTCTAAATAACTTATAGGTTGGA
The DNA here is from genome assembly GCF_013394855.1 of Limnobaculum xujianqingii. NCBI lineage: Bacteria > Pseudomonadati > Pseudomonadota > Gammaproteobacteria > Enterobacterales > Budviciaceae > Limnobaculum > Limnobaculum xujianqingii. The sequence continues at coordinate 1,379,415 of NZ_JABMLK010000002.1, forward strand.
CGTACGACCAAATAATATTATCTAACTAATTAAAGAAAAGCAGTGGATACCCGTTTAGATAAATAAAAAGTGAGTGTGTCATATGAAAATCATCGATCTCAGCGTAACTATTGAAGACAGTACCCCTTGCGATCCGCCTTCAATGCCTACCAAAATTGATTATTGGGGCCATGAAAAAGGGGCTGAACATATGCGGCAGTTTTTCCCAACCGCAACGGACAAAGACCTGCCAGAAGGTCTTGGCTGGTCAATTGAATATGTACAGTTAACCACTCATAGCGGAACTCATTTGGATGCGCCATGGCATTACCATCCCACCATGAATAAAGGTGAGCCAGCTCGTACTATTGACCATATTCCTCTGGAATGGTGTTTTTCTGATGGCGTTAAGCTCGACTTCTCTAAAGTTCCTGGTGAGGGTGGAAAAATCACCGTAGCTCATCTGGAAGCAGAGCTGGACCGTATTGGCTATAGCTTAAAACCGCTGGATATCGTTGTGATTCATACCGGTGCAATGAAGCACTGGGGAACAACCGCATACACTAGTGCAGGCTGTGGCATGAGCCGTGAGGCGACGTTATATCTGCTGGAACGAGGCATCAAAGTGGTAGGGACTGATGCCTGGAGTTGGGATCGCCCTTTATCGCTGATTGCCGAAGAATTTGAGAAAACTGGTGATTCCTCTTTGATATGGGAAGGTCACTTTGCCGGTATTGAACGCGAATATTACCACATGGAAAAAATGAATAATCTTGACCAGTTACCGCCATTTGGCTTCAAGATTGCCTGTTTCCCTGTGAAGATTAAGGCCGCCAGCGCCGGTTGGTGCCGGCCAGTAGCCATGTTCGACCTCTGATAGGGAGACAACATTATGACGAATTCCAGTAGTACCCCAACGGGCAAGAAGAATACTAAATGGCATGTGCTGTTTGGCGGTTTCTTTGGCTATATGTTTGATGCAGTGGATATATTGCTGCTTGCGGTTTCTATGCCGGTAATTATTGCCGACCTTGGTATTTCGAAAGCAGATGGTGGTTTACTTGCCACATCTACCATGGTGGGGATTGGCCTGAGCAGTATTGTTGTTGGCTGGTGTGCGGACAACTATGGCCGACGTAAAACGCTGTTTTGGAGCCTGATGCTATTCAGTATCCTGACGGCAGCGATTGCTTTTACCAGCACATGGTTTGAAATACTGGTACTGCGCTTTCTGGCTGGCCTGGGGTTGGGTGGGGTATGGAGCATTATTGTTGCTTATATTTCTGAAACCTGGCCAGCGAAACAGCGTGGGCGTGCGGCTTCTTTTGTGTTGAGTTCATTTCCGGTTGGCGCCGGGCTGGCTGCATTCCTGTCATATCTGATCATTCCTAGCTACGGCTGGAGAGCACTGTTCTTGTGTGGCGCAGGTGCCATTATCGCGGCGATCTATTTCCTGATTTTTGTACCGGAATCAGAAACCTGGAAGAAAGAGAAAGAGTCACGCAAAAATAAAAGTGAACGCGTATCTATTTCAGAGATTTTCTCACCTGAACTGGCTCGTAATACCGTGCTTGCCACTATCGTTGCCAGCTTTGGTCTGATCGGTTACTGGGGTTGTACCACCTGGTTACCGCTGTTTTTAACTCAGGATCGTGGGCTAAGCCTGGAAAACATGTCTCTGTTCTTCGTGGTGCTCAACGTCGGTATGTTTGTTGGCTATAACGTTTTCGGCATCGTGGCGGATAAGGTCGGTCGCCGTACCGCTTTGATTTGGTCATTTATCGGCACCGCTATTACTTTACCTATTTATGTCAGCATGACCGGAGAAATGGCTCTGTTGATTATGGGACCGGTATACGCCTTCTTTACCGCTTTCGTTGGGTTGATGGGGTCTTACTTCCCTGAATTATTCCCAACCAGAGTACGCACTATTGGTGCAGGTTTCTGTTTTAACATTGGTCGCGGCGTATCTGCATTCGCTCCATTCGCCATGGGCTTTATTGCTCAAAGCTATGGCTTAGTCACCGGCATTATGATCTGCGCAGTGTTCTTCTGTCTGGCGGGATTCATGATGTTTGCACTCCCTAATATCGACGGCAAAAAACAGCCGACAGCAGCACAGTCTAATCTTGAAGCGCAGGAAGGAAACTAACATGAACAACAAAACTATTATTACCGTTGCGACTACCGGAGCTTTTCCAACTAAGGAAGACAATCCGAATATTCCTCTGACGCCAAAAGAGATTGCCAATGATGTTTATGAGTGTTGGCAGGCAGGCGCTGCGATTGCGCACTTACATATGCGAGATGACCAAGGCAAAGGGACGATGAATATTGATAAATTCAGCGAAACTGTCGCCTTAATCCGTGAAAAATGCGACATCGTGATTAATCTCACCACGTCAGGTGACCTGAATGCTACTGATGAAACCCGAATGATGCATGTGGCTGCCCTGAAACCTGAACTGGCCTCTTATGACTGCGGTTCAATGAACTGGGCCCATAGCGGTTTGTTTATCAACCATCCTAAATTTTTAGAGCAGCTTGGTCAGGTGATGATCGACAGTGGTGTAAAACCAGAAATCGAAATTTTTGATGCCGGTATGTTTTATAACTCGCTCTATTACATTAAGAAAAATCTGATTAAAACCCCAGCTTACTATCAACTGGTGTTGGGTGCCGCAGGTGGTACGACCGCAACGGTAGAAAATCTGGTGTATCTGCGAAATCTGTTGCCGCCAGAAGCACACTGGTCAGCATTTGGCATTGGTAAAGGCCATATGCCGATTCTGCTGGCAACGCTGGCTTTAGGTGGGCATGTGCGGGTTGGCATGGAAGATAACGTCTATTACAGCAAAGGACGCCTGGCACAATCTAACGCAGAGTTTGTTTCCCGTGCGGTACGTCTGGCGGATGAAGCGGGACGCGGTACGGCAACGCCTGCAGAGGCACGTCAAATTCTGGGCCTGAAAGGAGCTGCATTATGAGTGATATCGTCATTGTTAATGCGGCGAGAACGGCTATTGGCAGCTTTGGTGGTGCTTTAGCCTCTATTCCTGCACCCAGACTGGGCACATTGGTGGCGGAAGATGTAATTAAACGCGCTGGTATTGAGGCCAGCGATATTGATGAAGTGATTCTGGGTAATGTGCTGCAATCGGGTCTTGGCCAGAACCCGGCACGTCAGGCTGCATTGAATGCAGGAATATCAGAAAGAGTACCAGCAACCACCATTAATGTGGTTTGTGGTTCAGGCTTGAAGAGCGTGATTATGGCTGCACAAATGATTGCCGCAGGAGATGCCCAAACCGTTCTCGCTGGTGGTATGGAGAATATGTCGGCTGCACCCTATCTGTTAGATAAGGCTCGTTGGGGCTATCGCATGGGTAACGGTACTCTGGTGGATACGGTGGTGCATGACGGGTTAAGTTGTGCCTTTAATCAATATCATATGGGAATGACGGCAGAGAATATTGCCGAGCGCTATCAAATCAGTCGTGCTGAACAAGATGAAGTTGCTTTGCGTTCCCAGCAGCGCGCAGTTGCCGCCATTAATCGTGGTGCCTTTGTTAAAGAAATTACCCCGGTTACGATCCGACAGAAGAAAGCTGAAATCCTGTTTGAGCAGGATGAATACGCACGGGCTGATGCATCAGCAGAAGCATTAGCAAAATTACGCCCGGCATTTAAAGCTGATGGTAGTGTAACTGCTGGTAATGCCTCTGGTATTAATGATGGTGCCGCAGCGTTGATTGTGATGAGTGGCGAAAAAGCAAAAGCGCTCGGTTTAAAACCAATGGCACGTATTCGCGGTTATGGCTCCGGTGGTGTTGACCCTGCATTTATGGGGATGGGTCCCGTTCCGGCAACGCTAAGGGCGCTGGAAAAAGCGCGCCTGAGTGTGTCTGATATTGATCTGATCGAAGCGAACGAGGCTTTTGCCGCACAGTTTATCGCGGTTGGCAGAGAGTTATGCTTTGACGCCGAAAAAACCAACGTGAATGGCGGAGCTATTGCGCTGGGGCATCCAATTGGGGCCTCTGGTGCTCGTATTCTGGTGACGCTTCTGCATGCATTACAGGCACAAGATAAAACCTTCGGACTGGCAACCCTATGTGTTGGTGGCGGGCAGGGCGTTTCTGTCATTGTCGAACGGATATAAAAGGAGAAGGGCAATGAAATCCAAAGTGATGAGCAAGGATGATGTTACCCGCCATTTCCGTGATGGCATGAGCGTGATGTTTGGCGGTTTTATGGGCAGTGGTACTCCGCCAACCATTATGAGAATGCTGTTTGAATCGGGCATAAAAGACCTAACGCTGATTGGTAATGATACCGCGATTCCGGGTATCGGCGTCGCTCCTCTGATTGCGGCGGGGCGCGTAAAAAAAGTGATCGCCTCACATATTGGGTTAAACCCGGAAACCGGTCGCCAAATGATGGCAGGGGAGATGGAAGTTGAGTTAGTACCACAGGGAACACTGGTGGAGCGTATTCGTGCTGGTGGTTCCGGATTAGGTGGTTTTCTGACGCCAACCGGAGTTGGAACTGTTGTGGAGCAGGGTAAGCAGCGTATGACCATTGACGGTCGCGACTATCTGTTGGAGATGCCGTTGAAAGCCGATCTGGCGGTTATTCATGCCAAACGCGGCGATACGGCGGGCAACCTCTACTATCGACGTTCAGCCAGAAACTTTAATCCGATTATTGCGCTGGCGGCAGAGCAGGTATTTGCTGAGGTCGAGGAACTGGTTAATGTCGGCGATCTTGATCCGGACATGGTGATGACACCCGGCATGTTAGTCAGTGGCCTGATAAAAGGAGATGCGTCATGAGTCCGAAAGAGTTTATTGCCCGTCGCGTGGCACAAGAGCTAAAAGACGGTGACATCGTGAATCTGGGTATCGGTTTACCTACGCTGGTGGCTCATTATCTGCCTGATGATGTGGATATTGTTCTGCAATCGGAAAACGGGTTTTTAGGTATTTGTCCGGCGGATGAAGCTAATCCCGATCCTGATTTAGCGAATGCGGGCGGTCAGCCATGCGGAATTATTTCCGGAGGCTCCACTTTTGACAGCTCCTTTTCTTTTGCCCTGATCCGCGGTGGTCATGTTGATGCTTGTGTTTTGGGGGGACTGGAAGTCGATCAAAAAGGCAATCTGGCTAACTGGATGATACCGGGCAAGATGGTACCCGGTATGGGGGGGCGATGGACTTAGTTACCGGGGCTCGCAAAGTTATTGTTGCCATGGAACACAATGCAAAAAATGGTGCAGCAAAAATTCTTAAGCAATGCGCATTGCCGTTAACTGCTGAAAATTGTGTATCGATGATTGTCACCGAGCTAGCCGTATTTCGCTTCAAAGACGGAAAGTTGGTACTAACCGAACATGCTCCGGGAGTATCCATTGAAGAGATTACGGCAAGAACAGATGCTGAGTTTGTTATAGATGAACAGCTCAAACAGATTGCGGTGGGAGAGCCTCTCACTGCCTGAGGATTATAATAAGACAGCTAACAAACTAACTCCTTGATTACCCCTTTGTACCATCCGGCAAAAGCTTCTCCTCCTGCGTAGTCGGATGGTACTTTTTTCAAATCTTTCGTGCGATAAACAGAGTGATAAGCCCGACCACTCTTTTTTAAGCTCTGAATATAAATTATCCAACTATACTTCTGGTAATCCTGAAATTGGGGTGAAATGACTCAATTCAGACTTAACCGTTTCAGCTACATCAGGCACTGACGATAAATCGAAACGTTTCGATGAAGGTCACAAATTTTCCAAAATCCTTTTGCTTTCGCCGACAATTTTTCTAATACTCCCGATAACAACGAAACGTTTCGATGACGGTAAAACCGCCAAACCAGTTCAACAGAAGGTGGGATAAATGAAAAAAGGTAAGCTGCTTAACTCCATGCTCTCTTCCGTGATTTCGCAGTTAGGGCACACCGATACGCTGACTATCGGCGATGCGGGTTTACCTATTCCTGCATCTGTTGAGCGCATTGATTTAGCACTGACGCTCGGTGTGCCTTCATTCTTACAGGTATTTGATACCGTAACGGATGAAATGCAGGTCGAAAAAGCGATTATTGCCAGTGAAATCAAAGAAAAAAACCAGCATATTCATCAAGAATTGCTGACCCGTCTTAAACAGCTGGAACAGCGTCAGGGCAATGTTATTGCGTTGGAGTATGTCTCCCACGAACAGTTTAAGGCTTTATCCCATAACAGCCGGGCCATTGTACGTACGGGCGAATGTTCCCCTTACGCTAATATTATTCTGTGCTCCGGCGTTGTGTTTTGAGGTACTCCTATGCAACCTCTGCTTAAACTTAACGGTATCGATAAATCCTTTCCCGGCGTGAAAGCGCTATCCGGTGCCAGTCTTAGCGTTTATCCCGGCAAAGTGATGGCCTTGCTGGGAGAAAACGGTGCGGGCAAATCCACTCTGATGAAGGTACTGACCGGTATTTACACCAAAGATGCCGGAACTATCGAATACCTCGGTAAAGAAGTGGCCTTCACTGGTCCTAAAGCCTCTCAGGAAGCGGGAATTGGTATTATCCATCAGGAATTAAACCTGATTCCACAGCTGAGCATCGCTGAAAATATCTTTCTTGGGCGGGAATTTGTTAACGCTATTGGCCGTATCGACTGGAAGAAAACCTATGCGGAAGCCGATCGTCTGCTGCGTCGCTTAAATGTCGACTACAGCAGTCGCCGTCTGGTTAGTGAACTGTCTATTGGCGATCAGCAAATGGTGGAAATCGCCAAAGTGCTGAGCTTTGAGTCCAAAGTTATTATTATGGACGAACCGACAGATGCATTAACCGATACCGAAACCGCCTCGTTGTTTAATGTGATTAACGAGTTGCGGGCTCAGGGCTGCGGCATTGTTTATATTTCCCATCGTCTGAAAGAGATCTTTGAGATTTGTGATGATGTGACAGTGCTGCGCGATGGTGCTTTCATTGGCGAACGCCCGGTAGCGGATTTAGATGAAGACCGATTGATTGAAATGATGGTGGGTCGTCGTCTTGAGGATCTCTACCCTCGTCTGGATCAGCCTCGCGGTAGTTTGCGTTTACAGGTGAAAAATCTTTCCGGTAAAGGCGTCCACGATGTCAGCTTCGATCTTTATCGCAGTGAAATTCTCGGTGTTTCCGGCCTGATGGGTGCTGGTCGTACCGAATTAATGAAAATGATTTATGGTGCGCTGCCTCATAGTTCCGGCAGTGTGGTTCTTGATGGCCATGCAATAAAAATTCATAGCCCACAAGATGGCCTGAAAAATGGCATCGTCTATATTTCTGAAGATCGCAAAGGTGATGGTCTGGTGTTGGGCATGTCGGTTAAAGAGAATATGTCTCTTACCGCATTGCGCTATTTCAGCAAGCAGTGGGGGTCACTAAAGCACGCTGAAGAACAGCAGGCGGTCAGTGATTTCATTAAGTTATTCAATATCAAAACACCATCGATGATGCAGACTATTGGCCTGCTGTCCGGTGGTAATCAACAAAAAATTGCTATTGCCCGTGGCCTGATGACACGTCCAAACGTTCTGATTCTGGATGAGCCAACGCGCGGTGTGGATGTTGGTGCTAAGAAAGAGATCTATCAACTTATTAACCAGTTCAAACGCGAAGGATTAAGCATCATCTTAATCTCTTCTGAAATGCCGGAAGTTATTGGCATGAGCGATCGTATTCTGGTTATGCATGAAGGCCGTATCAGCGGCGAATTCCCTATTGAACAGGCAACACAAGAAGTACTGATGGCGGCGGCGGTCGGCAAACAGTACGGTGTTACGCAGGAGTAAGACACAGTGAATACCTCAAAAACACCTTCAACCAGTCGCTTCAATAAGGAGTGGTTGCTTGAGCAGAAATCGCTGATTGCTTTGATCGTTTTGATCATTGTGGTTTCGTTTCTTAGCCCTAACTTCTTTACTATCGATAACCTGTTCAATATTTTGCAACAGACTTCGGTAAACGCCATTATTGCCGTGGGTATGACGCTGGTAATCTTAACCTCAGGCATTGACCTGTCGGTGGGTTCAATACTGGCGTTAACCGGTGCCGTTGCTGCATCACTGGTTGGTCTTGAGCTAAACGTTTTTGTTGCTCTGGCGGGCGCACTGGTGCTGGGAGCCGGTATTGGTACCATCACCGGTGTAATTGTAGCTAAAGGCAAAGTGCAGGCGTTTATTGCTACGCTGGTAATGATGCTAATGCTGCGCGGAGCAACGCTGGTCTACTCGGAAGGTAGTCCGATAAACCTGGGCTTTACCGACTCGGCAGAAGCTTTTGAATGGTTTGGTGTAGGCCGCCCATTGGGCATTCCGGCTCCAATCTGGATTATGGTTATCGTATTTATTGGTGCCTGGTACTTACTGAATCATACTCGTCTGGGACGTTATATTTATGCACTGGGCGGTAATGAGTCGGCAACACGTTTGTCGGGTATCAGTGTCGATAGAGTTAAAATTATAGTGTATGCACTGTGCGGTATGTTAACCGCGCTGGCAGGCATTATTGAAGTTGGACGTTTATCCTCAGCTCAACCAACGGCAGGCCTTGGCTATGAATTAGATGCCATTGCTGCGGTAGTGTTGGGGGGAACCAGTCTGGCAGGAGGAAAAGGACGGATCACTGGTACATTAATTGGTGCTCTGATTCTGGGATTCCTGAGCAATGCGCTCAACTTATTAGGCGTATCTGCTTACTTCCAAATGATAGTGAAAGGCGCCGTCATTTTACTGGCGGTATTAGTAGAAAACAGAAGCAGTAAATAACCTTTTTATACAGGAATAATGAAGATGAATATGAAAAAGCTGGCTATGTTAGTTTCTGCTACCGCGTTAACCCTTTCTGTCAGTGCTGGTGCGATGGCGAAGGATAACATTGCGCTGGTAGTCTCTACGCTTAATAACCCATTCTTCGTATCTATGAAGGATGGCGCTCAGAAAAAAGCCGATGAATTAGGCTACAACTTGATCGTACTGGACTCCCAAAACAACCCGGCTAAAGAGTTAGGTAACGTGCAGGATCTGACCGTTCGCGGTACCAAGCTACTGCTGATCAACCCAACGGATTCTGATGCTGTGGGTAACGCAGTACTGATGGCTAACAAAGCTAAGATCCCTGTGGTCACTCTGGACCGTGCTGCTAATAAAGGCGAAGTTGCCAGCCATGTTGCTTCTGATAACGTTGCTGGCGGTAAAATGGCTGGTGAATTCATCGCCAAGAAATTGGGTAATGATGCCAAAGTCATTCAGTTAGAAGGTATCACCGGAACTTCTGCCGCTCGTGAGCGTGGTGAAGGCTTTAAGCAATCTATGACTGACCATCCATTTAAACTGCTAGCCAGCCAACCTGCAGATTTTGACCGTACTAAAGGTTTGAACGTCATGCAAAACCTGCTGACTGCTCATGCTGATGTTCAGGCTGTGTTTGCTCAGAACGACGAAATGGCATTGGGTGCAATGCGTGCACTGCAAACCGCTGGTAAGAAAGATGTACTGATTGTTGGCTTTGATGGTACTAACGACGGTATTAAAGCAGTGAAAAGTGGTCGTATGAGCGCAACTATTGCTCAACAGCCAGAACTGATTGGTAGCATGGGTGTTGAGGTTGCTGACAAGATCCTGAAAGGCGAAAAAGTAGAAGCAAGCAACCCGGTAGCATTAAAACTGATCACTGAATAAGTCTGTACAGACAGAACGTTATCAGTATGTAGTACACGCGGTAAAATCGCATTTACCGCGTGATCTTTCCCAAGGGGGCGATGATGTCAGCGAATAAACTGGTGGTGCTGGGAAGTATTAATGCAGACCACATTCTCAATGTGAATGAATTTCCCCGCCCGGGTGAAACGATTACCGGCAAAGACTACCGAATTTCGTTTGGTGGTAAAGGCGCTAATCAGGCTGTAGCCGCAGGCCGCAGTGGTGCCAATATTACCTTTATTGCCTGTGTAGGTGATGATGATATCGGTAAGCAAGTGTGCCGACAGTTAACGCTGGATAATATTGATATCCAACCAATTGAGAGCATCAGCGGTACTAATACCGGTGTTGCTATGATTTTTGTTAACGGCAAAGGCGAAAACGTCATTGCTATTGATGCAGGTGCTAACGCAGCGGTTACTCCTGACTATCTGAATAAATACCGTCAGCAAGTTATTGATGCTGATGTGCTGCTAATGCAGTTGGAAACACCACTGGAAACCATTCTGGCAGCCGCCAAACTGGCGAAGCAGAACGATACACTGGTTGCTCTGAATCCGGCCCCTGCTCGTGAGCTGTCGGACGAACTGTTGGCTAATATCGACATTATTACTCCTAATGAAACAGAAGCGGAGCAACTAACGGGCATCACCATTGTTAACAGTGATGACGCCAATAAAGCTGCTGGTTTGTTACATGCGAAAGGCATCCGCACGGTGATTATCACCCTGGGTAGCCGTGGCGCCTGGGTAAGCATTGATGGCATTGGTAGCCTGATTGAAGGCTATAAAGTTGAACCCGTTGATACTATTGCAGCCGGTGATACTTTTAACGGCGCTTTGATTACCGCAATGCTTGAAGGTCAGGAACTGTATCAGGCGGTTAAGTTTGGTCATGCGGCGGCGGCAATAGCGGTAACGCGTCGGGGAGCTCAGCCTTCCGTGCCGTGGCGTAAAGAGATCGATGCTTTTTTAGCAACCAGACAGGGGTAATGTTTTGGCAACGATGAAAGATGTAGCCCGTCTGGCGGGAGTCTCAACCTCAACGGTGTCTCATGTGATTAATAATAATCGTTTCGTGAGCCAGCCCGTCAGGGATAAGATTCTTTCTGCTGTTGCTGAACTTAATTACTCACCTTCGGCGGTGGCTCGTAGCCTGAAGGCTAAAGAGACACGCACTATCGGTATGCTCCTGACCTCCAGTAATAACCCGTTCTATGCGGAAGTGGTCAGGGGAGTAGAAGAGAGCTGCTATGAGCGTGGCTACAGCCTGATATTGTGTAACACCGAAGGTAATACTGAACGAATGGGAAGTAGTCTGGAAACCCTGTTACAGCGTCGGGTTGATGGTCTGATTTTGATGTGCAATGACCGAAACCCGATTTCCGAAGTGCTGTTTTGTCATTATCCTAATTTACCCGTGGTGATGATGGACTGGGCACCGTTTAACGGCGTTTGCGATACTATTCAGGATAACTCATTGATCGGTGGCAAACTGGCGACAGAGTATCTTATCTCCCGAGGCTATCATCGTATTGCCTGCATTACCGGACCACAAGATAACACTCAGGCTCGTCGTCGTTTACAGGGTTATCAGCAGGCGATGGAAAATGCTGGATTGATTGCGCCAGAATCCTATCAGATATTTAGTAATTTTGAATTTTCCGGTGGTCTTGAGGCAATGCAGCAGCTACTAACGCTGCCTGAGCCACCAAAAGCTATTTTTACCTGCAATGATGCAATGGCAGTTGGTGTTTATCTGGCAATAAATCAGGCTGGATTAAAGGTGGGGCAAGATATTGCGGTTATTGGCTACGATGATATTGAACTGGCAAAGTTTATGTCACCGCCACTGACTACAATTCATCAGCCAACCGATGCATTGGGAAAGCTGGCCATCGACACATTACTGCAACGTTTAGAAAAGCAAATCACCGAACCCCGTACTCTTGAGCTAACTCCGGAATTAGTAGAACGCGATTCTGTTGACTCATGTTAAGTCAACCAATACCGTTTTTCGCAATATAACGGTATTGGTTGATACCATCGTTACTCATCAATCTGATAGCTGAAAACCGGCAAACCGATCTTGAACCAGATGGCTAACATTCTGAAGATAAAACCAAAAATCAGCGTAGCGATGACTGCAATATCCGCCATAATATTCAGATGAATCAGCCCGATATACAACATGGCTGAAGCAAAAGAGACACTGGCATACAGCTCTTTTTGAAAGACTAACGGGATACGGTTGCAGAAGATGTCCCGCAATACACCGCCAAACACCCCGGTAATTAATCCGGCAATGCCCGCTATCAGAACTGGCAGGTTCATGCTCATAGCAACCTGAGCACCAATGATAGAGAACACCACCAAACCTACGGCATCTAACACCAGAAAGAATTTTCTCAGGTAGATCATAATGCGTGAGGTAGCGACGGTCATTACCGATGCGGCAGCAACAATCAACACATATTCCGGATGAGCCACCCAACCTAAGGGATAGTGACCTAAAATAATATCCCGCACGGTTCCACCACCAATAGCGGTGACGGCAGAGATAATGATAACGCCAAAAATATCCATTTTACTTCTACCCGCAGCGAGCGCTCCTGTCATTGATTCTGCGGTGATACCGATGATGTATAGATAGAAAAGCATGATGCTTCTTATTTTGGTTATTGGGTGGGTTGGTATGCTTATTATTTCAGATTTTAATGGGGTTTTCAGCTGCTTTGTTGATTTTATTTTGGGGTAAAGTGCTGGCTTTTGTTGTGTTGGGAAGTAAGATGTTTGGTACAGAGTGTATTTCGTCTGTGTCCTCACTTAATTCTATGTACTCCGTACTTATTGAGTTTTGAGCAGGTTTCGTCCGCTAATGGTGTTGAGTCTGACTCAATTGTTGTGCGGCGGCCGAGCATAGGGCATTAAGGTGGATGCCCTATGCACCTCCGGCCTTCAATCAGGTTTACGTACCTGTATTTATTGAGTTTTGAGCAGGTTTCATCCGCAAATAGCGAAGTGTATGACTGAGCTATTGTGCGGCGGCCGAGCAGGAGGCGTTAAGGCGAACGCCTCCTGCACCTCCGCGCCTTCGCACACGAATCCAGGTCGCTACGCGACTTCCTTCCTCTTTCGTTCGGCCTTAACGCACCGGCACTGATTCGCTCCCGGCGAAGCAGTGCCTCGACCAACATCCCTGTTGGTCGTGCTGGCCTCTCTCAGTCGTCAGCTGAATTCCAGTGCTCCCTAAGGTCAGGGGATGGGTTAGTATTCAGGGGGGGCCCCCTGAATATGGGGATTTCGGTCTGGTTTGAATATCAGAGAATCATCATTAAGTTGATTAGAAAATCAGTTAATAAATGACTTTATTAGTGAAATAGGTTTTTGTCCCATTTTCTGGCTGTTGGCTGTTGGCTGTTGGCTGTTGGCTGTTGGCTGTTGGCTGTTGGCTGTTGGCTGTTGGCTGTTGGCTGTTGGCTGTTGGCTGTTGGCTGTTGGCTGTTGGCTGTTGGCTGTTGGCTGTTGGCTGTTGGCTGTTGGCTGTTGGCTGTTGGCTGTTGGCTGTTGGCTGTTGGCTGTTGGCTGTTGGCTGTTGGCTGTTGGCTGTTGGCTGTTGGCTGTTACTTTTTAATTCTGATCTTGGTTTTTGCTTTTCAACAAAGCCAATCAGAGGGAGAGATTTCCGTTGGGGTCGACTTGGCGTAAGCCAACGAAGGGCCCCTAGGGAATCTAGGCCCGATGCACTCCAAAGCTAAGTATAAGGCCCTTCCGGCCGTACACATCAGGTTATATAAGCACTTAGCTATTACGGCCGGAATATCCACAGTCGCTGATTTAAAAACTAAAACTCCCATCCCCATATACAAAAAGCGCCCCAACGGGGCGCTTCCTTACGTCTTAATATCTGATGCAATCACATCATCGGGCATGCTGCTTACAGCATAAACACCCCAATCACCGCAATCACACTCAGCGCACTCGCCAGACCGTAAAATACCAGCTTGCCCGCAGGCACATGCCACTTCAGGTCATGGGTCATATGGTGCATACGGTGTAAACCACACCATATCGGCAGGATTATCATCAGCAGCAAAAATACACGGCCAATAAATCCCTGACAGAACGCCAGAATACGCGGGTAACTCAGCGCCTCCGGTGCCCAGCCCATCGGAAGAATAATCGCCACCAGTAAAATAATCACCGGCGCAATAATCGCTCCCCACATACCGCCCGCACCAAACAGGCCCCAGAATACCGGCTCGTCAGAGCGCTTCGGATTTTGTTCAATCATGTCAGTCGACTCCTTAAATCAGTGCCACGGCCAGAATTATCAGGCTCGCCACAATCGTTACGCCCCAGAAGAACATCACAATCGGCTTCGCACTCAGCTTCTCTGTGCCTACCACAATGTTCGCCGCCTTCGGTGCAAGGTCAAACCAGGTCTTGGTATGAACCAGCGCCATTATCAGCGTGATGATATTTATTACCATCACCACCGGGTTGGCTAAAAAGCCCACAAAACCATACCAGCTCTCTGCACTGCCCAGCGCAAACACACCGTATATCAGCACCAGACTGAACCACACGGCAGGCACCGCCGTACTCTCACGGAACATGTAAAACTTATAAAACCCGAGTCGCTTCCACCAGTCAGCTTTCACCTCGCGGACATAGGGTTTACGTTTGGTCATCATAATAGTATCCCTCTCCCTTTATTGAGGTTTCAGCATGGCAATCATAAAGTCTTTCGAACTCTCCACTTTACCCTGCTGAATAGCCGCAGCCGGGTCAACGTGTTTCGGACAGACTTCAGAACAGTAACCGACAAAGGTACAACTCCATACGCCATTCTTGCCGTTAAGCTGTGGCATACGGGCCGCTTTACCCTTATCACGTGTATCCAGGTTGTAACGGTGTCCCAGCGTAATCACCGCCGGACCAATAAACTCCGGGTTCAGACCAAACTGAGGACAGGCGGCATAACACAGACCGCAGTTGATACAACCGGAAAACTGATGGTATTTCTCCATCTGTGCCGGCATCTGAATGGTCGGACCGTTCTCCGGCTTCAGACTGTCATTAATGATATAAGGCTTAATGGCTTCCAGACTCTCAATAAAGTGAGTCATGTCCACCACCAGGTCGCGCTCAATCGGGAAGTTACCCAGCGCTTCCACCTTAATACCGTCCGTGTAATCACGCAGGAAGGTTTTACAGGCCAGTTTAGGCACCTTGTTCACCATCATGCCGCATGAGCCACAAATCGCCATCCGGCAGGACCAGCGGTAAGACAGGTCCGGAGCCAGGTTGTCCTTAATATAGCCCAGCGCATCCAGCAATGAAGTGGACGCATCATAAGGCACATCATACGCCTCGAAGTGGGGTTCACTGTCGCGCTCCGGGTTATAG
The DNA here is from genome assembly GCF_013394855.1 of Limnobaculum xujianqingii. NCBI lineage: Bacteria > Pseudomonadati > Pseudomonadota > Gammaproteobacteria > Enterobacterales > Budviciaceae > Limnobaculum > Limnobaculum xujianqingii. The sequence continues at coordinate 1,394,541 of NZ_JABMLK010000002.1, forward strand.
CGCATGACTTCAACTTTGAGGGTTTTCATCTCAGACATTCGCCTGCTCCTTCTTTAATGCCTCTTCTTTAGCCTGGGCTTCCGCCTCGGCACCGTATACACGTTTGGCCGGCGGGAGGGTGGTAATTTTCACATCACTGTACTCAATGCGCGGCGTGGTGCTGTCCGGGCTGTAGAACGCCAGTGAATGTTTCAGGAAGTTCACATCATCACGCTCGGTACAGCCGTCATCCAGACGCTGATGCGCGCCACGGGATTCACGACGTAACAGCGCAGAGTGAGCCATACAGTCAGCCACATCCAGACCATGACCCAGCTCAATGGTGTACAGCAGGTCAGTATTGAACACGCTGGTGCGGTCAGTAATGCTGACGCGCTTGAAGCGGTCTTTCAACTCAGCAATCTTGTCGACGGTCTTCTGCATCAGTTCTTCGGTACGGTAGATACCACAACCTTCTTCCATGCTCAGGCCCATCTCATCACGGATTTTCGACCAGTTCTCGGTGCCTTCCTGCTTAAGCAGGGCATGCAGACGGCCTTCGATATCCGCCACCTGGGCATCCAGCGCGCTGCCGTTAGCCGGCGCGGCAGATTTGGCACGCTCAATGGCATGCTCACCGGCCACGCGACCGAATACCACCAGCTCAGCCAGGGAGTTGGAGCCCAGACGGTTAGCACCATGCATACCGACAGAGGAACATTCGCCCACGGCAAACAGACCCGCCAGACGGGTTTCACACTGCTGGTTGGTTTCAATCCCACCCATGGTGTAGTGCGCGGTAGGACGAACCGGAATAGGCTCTTTCACCGGGTCCACGCCAACATAGGCTTTGGACAGTTCACAGATGAACGGCAGACGCTCAAGCAGTTTCTTCTCACCCAGGTGACGCAGGTCCAGATAGACCACATCGCCGCGCGGAGAAGGAATGGTACGACCGGCGCGCCATTCGTGCCAGAAAGCCTGGGAGACTTTGTCACGCGGACCCAGCTCCATGTATTTGTTTTCAGGTTTGCCCAGCGGGGTCTCAGGACCCATGCCGTAATCCTGCAGATAACGGTAACCGTCTTTGTTGACCAGAATACCGCCTTCACCACGACACCCTTCGGTCATCAGGATACCGGAGCCCGGCAGACCGGTCGGGTGATACTGAACAAATTCCATATCACGTAACGGAACGCCATGACGGAATGCCATGCCCATACCGTCACCGGTGACGATACCGCCGTTGGTGTTGTAACGGTAAACGCGTCCTGCGCCGCCGGTGGCCATGACCACGGCATTGGCACGGATTTGAATCAGGGAGCCTTCCATCATGTTCATGGCGACTAAACCGCGGACATGACCTTCGTCAGACAGCAGGTCGAGAACGAAGTGTTCATCAAAGCGCTTGATGTTAGGATACTTGAGTGAGGTCTGGAAAAGGGTGTGAAGCATATGGAAGCCGGTTTTATCGGCGGCAAACCAGGTACGCTCAACTTTCATGCCGCCGAAGCGACGGACGTTGACGGAGCCGTCTTCTTTACGGCTCCAGGGGCATCCCCACTGTTCCATCTGCACCATTTCGCGGGGGCTGTTTTCGACGAAGTACTGAACGACGTCCTGTTCACAGAGCCAGTCACCGCCGGCGACGGTATCATGGAAGTGGGACTCGAAGCTGTCTTCGGGCTTGATAACGGCAGCGGACCCGCCTTCGGCGGCCACGGTGTGGCTGCGCATGGGGTAGACTTTAGAAATCAGCGCAATGGTACTGTTGGGATTCGCTTCGGCAGCGGCAATGGCTGCACGAAGACCGCCACCACCTGCTCCGATGATAGCAATGTCTGCGTTAAAGGTTTGCACTGCATTCCTCCAAATGTTCCAGTTTAGTGGATGGGTTAAAGTTTTCTTATTGTGTGTGTAGCAACAGATTAATTATATGAACCGGCATATTATAGCCGAGCTGGCGAGCTTAATATGGCATTTGCATCACTCTTTTGTTGTATGAGTGACAAAATATTTGTGCATTTGCCATATTAAGTATGTGCTTTATTATTTTTATTGATTTAATTTCCAATGGGATATTTAGGTAGTTACCATAAACCTAATACTTTCCACCACATTGATCCCACCCCGATCCAGATAATTAAATTTACTACCGAGAACAAAAATCCTATTTTCCACCAGGTGCTAAGGTCAACATATCCGGCACCATAGTAGATAGGACCTGGTGCTCCGCTATAGTGTGTTATTGGCAAACAGATATTAGCCGTAAAAGCGAGTGCTAATGCTACAAGATAAGGTGGTGCACCAGCGGCAACCGCCACGGCAATAAATGCCGCATACATTGCGGAAATGTGCGCAGTCAGGCTGGCGAAAGCGTAGTGCGAATACATATAGATGATGACCAGTAAAAATAGCGTCATGATCCATGAATAGCCGCTCATAGAATGGCTGGCAGCATCGGCAAACCAGGGAATAAAGCCTTTTGCTGATAGCTGTGCCGCCAGCCCCACCAGACTGCCCATCCAGATTAAGGTGTCCCAGGCACCGGTTTCTTTGATCACATTGTCCCAGGTTAGTACCTGTGTCATTAGCAGAAAAGAAACTGCCAGCATGGCTACCGTTGTGGCGCTTAAACCATTCCAGCCAGAAGTACACCATAGAAAGAGGGATATTAAGAAAACCGCTGCCAGAATTTTTTCGTGAGTGGTGATGGCGCCCATCTTTTTAAGCTCTTCACTGGCTATTATTTTTGCCTGTGGGATCTTCTTCAATTCTGGTGGATAGACGAGGTACATCAGCCATGGAATGGTAATAAAGGCAATCATTCCCGGTACGCAGGCTGCCAGAGCCCAGGTCCCCCAGGTGATTTCTACGCCGATGGTTTTAGCGGCCAGCTCTACGATCATTGGGTTACCTGCCATGGCGGTCAGGAACATAGCGCAAACGACAGATTCAGTTTGATAAATAACCTGTAAGAAATAAGCACCGGCTTTACGACTGGTTGGTCCGGGTTCAGAATCCAGCGCAGAAGCAAGACTACGGGCTATTGGAAAGATGATTCCCCCGGCACGAGCGGCGCTGGATGGTGTTGCTGGTGCCAGAATCAGATCGCTTAATGCCAGTGCGTAGCCCACTTTTAAAGTGCTGTCACCGATGGCTCTGAGGATCATATAGGCAATACGGCGACCCAATCCGGTTTTGATAAATCCTCTGGCAAACAGAAACGCAGCCACAATTAGCCAAATGGCGCCAGAGCTAAAGCCTGATAAGGCTTCAGAGAGCTTTAACGTGTCGGTTAGTACAATCGCTGTGATACCGATAAAGGCAACCGCGCCAACAGGCACGGGTTGCAGAATGAATCCGATGATGATGGCAACCATTAAGGCAAACAGATGCCACGCCTGAGGTGTTAACCCTTCTGGTACCGGAATAAACCAGATAGCTATCCCAATCAGAATCGTCACCAGCCCTTTTATTAAATTATTGGACATATGACCTCCATGCAGGGGGTATTACTGGCCGGGCAGATAAAATAATTGTTTGAGCTTTCTTTATTTTTATCTCTTTGCTGGCGCAATAATAACCACCCCATTTATTGTTATTTTTGTACAGTCATTGATATCGGGTACCAATGACAGAAGCCGCAATTAGCTTTTGTTGCCATGCATTACTTCACTGCCGGACGTTTAGCCAACACGCGGTCAACAAAGGTGGTTGCAAGTCCGATGTAGTTATGTGGGTTCAGCATTTGTTTGATCTCATCAGTAGTGAAGTGCTGCATGACTTCAGGATGGGCGAGCAGGGCATCCTGCATGGCGATGTCTTTTTCGAAGGCATCCATACAGATGGTGTAGACAATTTCGTGGGCAGTTAAGCGGCCCATTTTAGCGCCCAGATGCATCATCACTGACTCTGACAGCATCAAACCTTTCAGGCAGCTAAGGTTTTTCTCCATTTTTTCCGGATAAACCATCAAGTTTTCCAGAATATCTACGCTTTTCTCTAATGCGGCATCCAGCAGGTGACAGGCTCTCTGTACGAAATCCCATTCGGCAATTTCACAGCTCCAGTCACGTTCGTTTTCACAGTTCATAGCTTCAACCGCTAATGGTGCCAGAGCGCGTACGCTGCGGGTCAGGGCGATGACGTTTTCACAAACTTGTGGGTTGCGCTTATGTGGCATGGTGCTGCTGCCAACTTTGCCCATAAAGAACGGCTCTTCCAGTTCGCCAATCTCAGTACGTTGTAAAGTGAGAACTTCACGGGTAACTTTACCGATTGTGCCGGCAACTAGCGCCAGTACGTTGATAAATTCGGCAATATTGTCTCGTGCTGAGTGCCATGCAATATCTGGCGCGTTTAGTTTTAGCTCTTTCATCATTAATTCTTGTACTTTGAGCCCCTCAGTTTCTAAAGAGGCTAAAGTGCCTACTGCGCCGGAGAATTGACCGACAAACAGACGTGGCGTGATCTCGTTCAGACGAGTAACGTGACGAGAGAACTCTGATGCCCACACAGCGGCTTTAAAGCCCATAGTAATTGGAAGTGCATGTTGTACGTGGGTGCGACCTGCCATCACCACATGCTTATATTTTTCCGCCAGTACATAGCAGGCCGATTCACACTGTTGCACTTTTTTTAGCAGTACCGCATGGGCCTCACGAATTTGCAGAACCAGGCCGGTATCCACGATATCCTGGCTGGTAGCTCCCCAGTGCACGAATTCCCCGGCGTTATTATCCAGTACGTTTTTAAACGCTTTTAGCAACGGAACGATAGTGATAGAGCTTTTATAGAATTCACCAATGGAAGGGATATCCAGCAAATCGGCATTGGCTTTACTGCAAATTTCTTTCATGGCTTCCTGTGGAATGATTCCCAGCGTGCCTTCGGCTTTTGCCAGTGCTGCTTCAGTATCCAGCCATTTCTGAACCAGATTCTTATCGCTAAAAATAGTGCGCATTTCTTGAGTGCTGAAAAGAGGGCCAAAAACCTGACTATCGATAACAGTAGAGTTCATGTTACATCTCCAGTTTAACGTTAAACTAAAAAGGGAAAAATAATCAGGAAGTGGGCCATCAGCATTTTTGAAGCTGGCTTATAGGGTTTAAGCCACCGCTGAGATACCTGTTCCTGAGTAGTTTGTTAAATTCACTTTAACGTTAAACTTGTGCGTAAATTATTTCCATACAAAAATTGTGGTTTGTGAGCTGAGTTACAAATAAAAATTTTTAATGTTATAAAACAATGTGTTGTAAAATGACTAAATTATACCTGTGATGGGTGAAGCGGCTAGCGTAATTCCGTATACTGTTTTCCCGGTTAAATATTGATGTTTGTTAAAGGTTGGACATGAGCGAAAAGCGTAGCAGTCGAATTACGGTAAAAGACATAGCAAAGATTGTCGGAGTATCGGCTACCGCTGTTTCAATGGCCTTAAATAATCGGGGGGCGTTGACTGATAGCCGTCGGGAAGAGATTAAAAGAGTCGCGGCGGAATTAGGTTATGTGCCGAATGCCGGGGCGCGTTCTTTACGCGGTAGCCACACACGCTCATTTGGTGTGGTGATTAACTATTTCAATAACCCATTTTTCCATGACTTTTTTATGGGTCTGGAAGATGTAACCAATAAGATCGATTTTTCTTACTGGGTATCTCAAACCTGGGACGATTTGGAGCAGGAGCAAAAGCAGGTAAGAAAACTGGCTCAGCTTGGTGTGGATGGGTTGATTGTACTTCCCTGTTCCAAAGAGATTTCCCATCTGACAGAGATGACTTCCCGCTTTAATATCCCTCTGGTGTTAATCAGTCACTCGTTGGAACAGCATTTTCCGGCGGTAGTGGCGGATAACATTGTCGGCGCCAGAATGGCAACGGAGCATTTGCTGTCGCTGAAAGACCGACCTGTATTACATATTGCCGGACCGGTGCAGGCTAAGTCGGGTATTCAGGAGCGATATCAGGGCTATTGCCAGGCAATGGCAGCGGCAGATCCTGAGTTTGATGCACAGCGTAGCGTGTTTTATGTTGAACGATTACGTGCTGAAGATGGCTATGAAATTATGTCGGAAATTTTGAAATATTATTCATTACCGCTGTCATTATTTGTCGTGAATGATGAAACTGCTTTAGGGGTGTTGAATTATTGCCATAATAATAACTTAAGGGTGCCTGAAGATATTTCAGTGGTTGGTTTTTCTGATATTGATTTATTAGAGAGTTTGAATATTTCTCTATCTACAGTGGCTATTCCCCGTCGTGAAATGGGACAATATGCGGCACATAAATTATTATCTAAAATAGATTTACCACATCAAAATAAACACAATTTAGGTGACAATGAAATAATAACAACCCTACCGGTATCATTGATTATCAGAGATTCTTCGCGTATCAGGTAATATTATTATTTGTGAAATGATTCCTATTTGTAAATTAATTATTTAATTGATTTTAAAGTATATTTATATTTTGTTACTTATTGTTTTTTCCTATTCTGACCCCTCCTGATCAATATCAAAAATTTTGAATATCGTCCTGAGTATAATCAAATATGGTTATATAAAATAAGCTAATGTTACCAATTATTAATTCATTGTTAATTTTATGTTCATGGCATGCATTTGCTGAATCGTTTTTAGTCACATATCAATGAAAAATTGGACCTATGTTCCATGGTGTTTGATAAAGATCAAACGAGGTTTGTTTCATAGGCCTAACATTTGTCCACTAAATTCGTATAAATGAACAATGTCGTTAGTCACCGTAAAGGAATAATTATAATGATAGAAGACAACCCTCTTCTTCCTTCCCACGGTATTAATCGCCGTGATTTTATGAAGCTGTGTACTGCGCTGGCTGCCACTATGGGCCTGAGCGCAAATGCAGCAGCTGAAATTGCGGAATCGGTTAGTAACCCTCAACGTCCGCCGGTTATCTGGATCGGGGCGCAAGAGTGTACGGGATGTACGGAATCGTTGCTGCGTGCGACTCACCCAACCGTTGAGAACCTGATACTGGAAACCATTTCACTTGAGTACCATGAAGTGCTTTCTGCTGCTTTCGGTCATCAGGTTGAAGAAAACAAGCACAATGCCATTGAGAAATACAAAGGGCAGTATGTACTGGTCGTTGATGGTTCGATCCCATTAAAAGATAACGGCATCTACTGTATGGTGGCGGGTGAACCAATTATCGATCATATTCGTAAAGCGGCTGAACATGCTGCGGCGATTATCGCGATTGGTTCATGTGCGGCATGGGGTGGTGTAGCGGCTGCGGGTGTTAACCCGACCGGCGCTGTTGGCCTGCAGGAAATTCTTCCTGGTAAAACGGTAATTAATATTCCTGGTTGCCCACCAAATCCACATAACTTCCTGGCAACCGTTGCTCACATTATTACTTTCGGTAAAGCGCCTAAACTGGACGCTAAAAACCGCCCTACCTTTGTTTATGGTCGTTTGATTCACGAACACTGCGAACGTCGTCCACATTTCGATGCTGGTCGCTTTGCGAAAGAGTTTGGTGATGATGGCCACCGTGAAGGTTGGTGTTTATACCATTTAGGCTGTAAAGGCCCTGAGACTTACGGTAACTGCTCAACGCTACAATTCTGTGACGTTGGTGGTGTATGGCCTGTTGCTATTGGTCACCCTTGCTATGGCTGTAACGAAGAAGGGGTTGGCTTCCATAAAGGTATCCACCAACTGGCCAGCGTTGAAAACCCAACGCCGCGTTATGCGAAGCCAGATGTTGATAACCGGGAAGGTGGAAGTGTTTCACCAACGGCTGTTGGCCTGATTGGCGGTATAGCTGGTCTGGTTGCCGGGGTAAGCGTGATGGCGGTTCGTGAACTTGGACGTCAGCAAAAGAAAGACGATACTGACTCACGGGGAGAATAACCGTGAATAGACGCAATTTCCTTAAAATAGCTTCAGGTGGTGCGCTGCTGGTGGGTGGTACGTCTACCGCCCTTGCGGCTGCTGAGAATAAACCACCTATTCCGGGTTCTCTGGGGATGTTATATGACTCAACACTTTGCGTGGGCTGTCAGGCTTGTGTGACAAAGTGTCAGGACATTAACCATCCACAGCGTAATCCTATTGGCAATCAAACCTGGTCAAACAACGATAAGCTGTCCCCTTATACCAACAACATCATTCAGGTGTGGAGTAGTGGTACTGGCGAACATAAAGATCAGGAAGTAGACGGTTACGCCTATATCAAGAAGCAGTGTATGCACTGTGTTGATCCAAACTGCGTTTCAGTTTGTCCGGTATCTGCGCTGAAGAAAGATCCAAAGACCGGCATCGTTCACTACGACGCTGATATCTGTACCGGCTGTCGTTACTGCATGGTGGGTTGCCCATATAACATTCCTAAGTATGACTATAACAACCCGTTTGGTGAGTTACATAAATGTGAGCTGTGTAATCAGAAAGGTGTTGAGCGTCTGGATAAAGGTGGTTTACCGGGCTGTGTGGAAGTCTGTCCTGCTGGTGCCGTGATTTTTGGGACGCGTGAAGAACTGATGGCGGAAGCCAAGAAGCGTCTGGCGTTGAAAGCGGGTGATGAGTATCACTATCCTCGTCAAACGTTAACCAGTAACGATCCTTATATTCATACGGTTCCGAATTACTATCCTCATCTCTATGGTGAAAAAGAGGGCGGTGGTACTCAGGTATTAGTGCTGACTGGTGTTCCTTTTAAAAACCTTGATTTACCAGAAGTTGCAGAGCTCTCTACCGGCGCACGTTCTGAAAATATTCAGCATACGGTTTATAAAGGCATGATGTTGCCGCTGGCCGTTTTAGCGGGCTTAACCGTGTTGGTTCGTCGTAATACTAAAAACGACCATCACGAAGAAGGAGATGATAATGAGCACACATCATAAGCCAACGCCGCTGGGCGGCAAACTTGTCAGCTGGCCGATTATCGTATTCGGACCGTTGGTTGTGCTGTGCTTAATTTTTGTGGTTAAGCGTTTAGTCTTTGGTCTGGGCTCAGTATCCGATCTGAACGGCGGTTATCCGTGGGGTATCTGGATCGCTTTTGACCTGTTAATCGGCACCGGTTTTGCCTGTGGTGGTTGGGCGTTAGCCTGGGCAGTATATGTCTTTAATAAAGGCGAATACCATCCTCTGGTTCGTCCTGCGCTGTTGGCCAGCCTGTTTGGTTACTCTCTGGGTGGTCTGTCGATTACCATCGACGTAGGCCGTTACTGGAACTTACCGTATTTCTACATTCCGGGTTATTTCAACGTGAACTCGGTGCTGTTTGAAACGGCGGTATGTATGACCATCTATATTGGCGTCATGGCATTAGAGTTCGCTCCAGCACTGTTTGAGCGTATGGGATGGAAAGTTTCTCTGAAGCGCCTGAATAAAGCGATGTTCTTTATTATTGCGCTGGGTGCATTACTGCCAACCATGCACCAATCATCAATGGGTTCTCTGATGATTGCTGCGGGCCATAAAGTCCACCCAATTTGGCAAAGCTATGAAATGCTACCGCTTTACTCATTGCTGACTGCGTTCATTATGGGATTCTCAATAGTGATATTCGAAGGATCGCTGGTGCAGGCGGGGCTGAGGGGTAAAGGGCAGGATGAGAAAGATATGTTCAGGAAGCTGATGGGTATCATTAGCGTATTCCTGCTGCTCTTCCTGGTATTGCGTTTTGGTGAACTGGTTTACCGAGATAAGCTGTCCTATATCTTTGCCGGTGACTTCTATGCACTGATGTTCTGGATTGAAATCGCACTGCTGCTATTCCCGCTGGTGGTCTTCCGTTTCCGTAAATGGGCTAACGATTCTCGTATGCTGTTTATCGGTGCCGTCAGTATGCTGTTGGGTTGCGCTATGTGGCGTATGTCTTACTCCCTGGTGGCGTTTAACCCAGGTGGTGGCTACCACTATTTCCCAACCTGGGAAGAACTGTTAATTTCAATTGGCTTTGTGAGTATCGAGATATGTGCCTATATCTTGTTGATTCGTCTACTGCCGATTATTCCTTCTTTAAAAAATCTTCATAAGAATCAAGAGGCTAGTAAAGCATGAGCCAACGTATCACTATTGACCCGGTAACTCGTATCGAAGGTCACTTACGCATTGATTGCGAAATTGAAAACGGAAAGGTCTCCAAAGCGTGGGCGTCAGGTACTATGTGGCGTGGCATGGAGGAGATCGTAAAAGGGCACGATCCGCGTGATGCATGGATGATTATGCAACGTATCTGTGGCGTTTGTACCACCACTCATGCTATTGCATCAGTTCGTTCTGTTGAGAGCGCATTGAATCTGGATATCCCGGTAAACGCACAATACATTCGTAACCTGATACTGGCCGCGCACATGACGCATGACCATATCGTGCACTTCTATCAGCTTTCAGCGTTAGACTGGGTGGACATTACTTCTGCACTACAAGCCGATCCTGCTAAAGCAGCGGCCTTGTTGAAAGGTGTTTCCAACTGGCACCTGAATAGTGAGGAAGAGTTCACTAAGGTTCAGAACAAAATTAAAGATCTGGTAGCCAGTGGTCAATTGGGCATTTTTGCTAACGGTTACTGGGGACACCCGGCGATGAAATTACCGCCAGAGGTGAACCTGATTGCTGTTGCTCACTATCTGCAGGCTCTTGATTGTCAGCGTGATGCTAACCGTGTGGTGGCATTACTGGGTGGTAAAACACCTCATATTCAAAACCTGGCTGTAGGCGGGGTAGCTAACCCGATCAATCTGGATGGCTTAGGTGTGTTGAACCTTGAGCGCCTGATGTATATCAAGTCTTTCATTGATCGTTTAAACGACTTCGTTCAGCAAGTGTACAAAGTGGATACGGCTGTGATTGCTGCATTCTATCCGGAATGGCTGGAATTGGGCAAAGGGGCCGTTAACTATCTGAGCACCCCTGAATTCCCTACCGATAGCAAAAACGGTAGTTTCGTATTCCCTGGTGGTTATATCGCTGACGGTGATTTATCTACTTATCGTCCGATTACCTCTCAATCAGATGAGTTTCTGATTAAAGGTATCCAGGAAAGCGCTAAGCACGCATGGTATAAAGATGAAGAGCCGCAGGCGCCGTGGGAAGGTACGACTATTCCTAACTACAGCACCTGGGATGAGAACGGCAAATACTCATGGGTTAAGTCACCAACCTTCTACGGTAAAACGACTGAAGTGGGTCCATTAGCCAATATGCTGTGTAAACTGGCTGCTAACCATGAACCAACCAAGAAGCATCTGAATGATATCGTGGGCATTTATACCGCATTAACCGGTAAAACCATTGAAGTCGCTCAGCTACATTCAACACTGGGACGTATTGTTGGCCGTACTGTACACGCCTGTACCCTGCAAGATTTGTTACAAAATCAGTATAAATCACTGATTGAAAACATCGGCAAAGGGGACCATGTTGCCTATGTGAAGCCAAATATTCCAACAACCGGCACTATTAAGGGTGTAGGTTTTGCGGAAGTTTCACGCGGTATGTTATCCCACTGGATCGTCATCAAAGATGGTAAAATCGAGAACTATCAGGCAGTGGTTCCATCCACCTGGAACTCCGGTCCACGTAACTTCAATGATGACGTAGGGCCATATGAGCAGTCACTGGTAGGTACTCCGATTGCCGATCCGGCGAAACCGTTAGAAGTTGTACGTACCATTCACTCCTTCGACCCATGCATGGCTTGTGCGGTACACGTGGTTGATGCGGATGGTAATGAAGTCACAAAAGTTAAGGTTCTTTAATGCGGATATTAGTTTTAGGCGTTGGTAATGTTCTTTTAACCGACGAAGCGATAGGCGTACGTGTTGTTGAAGCACTGGAGCAAAACTACGTCCTGCCCGACTACGTAGAAGTTCTGGATGGCGGAACCGCCGGAATGGAACTGTTGGAAGCGATGGCAAACCGCGATCATCTGATCATTGCTGATGCTATCGTTTCCAAAAAGCGTACGCCGGGCACCATTATGATTTTGCGTGATGAAGAAGTGCCAACGCTGTTTACTAATAAGATCTCTCCGCATCAGTTAGGTTTGGCCGACGTTCTGTCGGCCCTCCGTTTTACCGGGGAATTCCCCGGTAAGCTGACTCTGGTTGGCGTTATTCCTGAATCTCTGGAACCGCATATTGGTATGACCGCAACGGTTGAAGCCATGGTTGAACCAGCGTTACAAGAGGTGATAGCGGCCTTGCGCTCATCTGGTGTAGAAGTTTTACCCAAGGAGAAATAAGCATGTCCGATGAGATTTATGGCTACGCTGAGGAGCCAACGGCTCTGGTTCAGCGCGCTTTTCAGGATGTTGCTGATAAAGCCATGCATGACCTCTCTTTCCTTCATCCTAATATGCCGGTGTATGTTTCCGGCTTTAAATTGTTTGAAGGTCAGTGGGTTGGCTGTGTTATTACCCCGTGGATGCTGAGTGCATTGATTTTGCCAGGACCGAATCAGGTTTGGCCATTGCGCACTATCAGCGAAAAACTGGGGTTAGCTATGCCTTATGACAATATGACCTTTACCGTTGGTGAGTTGGAAGGTGTTTCTCAATACCTGACGTGCTCACTGATGTCCCCGCTTGATCATTCTTTAACGCCTGAACAGGGTGTACAATTGGCCAACGATTGTGCGCGCATGCTGTTGTCGATTCCGGTCAGCGATCCGGACGCTCCGGCACAATTAGGGCGGCGTGCACTGTTATTAGGCCGCAGGAATTGTAGTAATGCATGAAATATCATTGTGTGAAAGCACAATAGAAATTATTCAGAAACAAGTTCAACAGCATGGTGTAAAACGGGTTACCGGCGTATGGTTAGAAGTCGGGGCCCTTTCCTGTGTGGAAGAGAGCTCTCTGCGATTTTGTTTTGATGTTGTCTGTCGTGGTACTGTAGCCGAAGGCAGCCAACTTCATATTATTCACAAACCTGCTCAGGCCTGGTGTTGGGACTGTAGCAGTGAAGTGGAAATTACTCAGCATGAAGCCCAGTGCCCAAAATGTCAGGGTTTTAGTTTGCGTGTCGACAGTGGCGATGCTCTGCAAATTAAAGAGCTGGAAGTTGAGTAACACCTTGAATAACTAATTCAAATATTTATCTCATATTGCTAATGCAAATGAGCTGGTCGAATTTACTGATTGAACTGTGACAAGATAATGTCTTGAGGGGGAGTTATATGTGTACTACTTGCGGATGTGCTGCGGGCGAGCGGCGAATTGAAGGAGAGGAACACGCGCATTCTCACCATCATGGACAAGATCATCATCACAGCCATGAGCATAGTCATGCTCACGATCACGGCCACCATCATCATGACCATGAGCACCACCACCACGATCATGGCCATAGCCATTACGGGCACGACCATGTTCATCATGGGCATAATCACGAGCATAGTCACGACCATGGTCACCACCATCATGGTCATCATGAAACTCCGCGTACCATTGTTATCCATCATCATTACCACCATCAAGGGGATGTGCATCACCATGTGCATACCGCCATCGCTCAAAAGATGGGTGATGTAGAGTTTGAGCTGGAGATGGAACAAAAAGAGCTCGCAGAGAAGAACGAAGAAAAATTTCAGCCGCGTGAAATCGAACAGGATCTGGATTATGGTCACGGCGAAGCGGGCACTCACGCACCGGGCATGAGCCAGAAAAGAATGCTGCAAATTGAGATGGATGTGCTGAGTAAGAACAACCATCTGGCGGAACATAACCGCGAATATTTCGCTGAAAAACACATTCTGGCGTTGAATCTGGTATCAAGTCCGGGTTCCGGCAAAACCACATTATTAACTGAAACCCTGATGCGTTTACGGGAGCGTTTATCCTGTGCGGTGATTGAAGGGGATCAGCAAACCACCAATGATGCCGAGCGTATTCGTGCTACTGGCGTACCGGCAATTCAGGTGAATACCGGTAAAGGCTGCCATCTGGATGCACAAATGGTGCACGATGCAGCCACTCGCCTTGAATTGAAAGAGAAGAGCCTGCTGTTTATTGAAAACGTGGGTAATCTGGTTTGTCCTGCCAGTTTCGACTTGGGGGAGCGGGCAAAGGTTGCTGTTTTGTCTGTGACTGAAGGGGAAGATAAACCATTAAAATATCCTCATATGTTTGCAGCATCAGAACTGATGATTTTAAACAAAATCGATTTACTGCCATATCTGCATTTTGATGTTGCCGCCTGTATTGCCAATGCTCGCCGAATTAACCCGAATATTCAGGTTATTCAATTATCAGCAACCAGTGGCGAGGGTATGGAAGCCTGGGTCTCATGGCTGGAGACACAGTTATGTGCTTAGGCGTTCCGGGGCAGATTGTTGCCGTAGGTGAAGATATTCATCAGTTAGCTCAGGTTGATGTTTGTGGCGTAAAACGCGATGTGAATATCGCCCTCATTTGTGAAGGTGAACCGGCTGAATTAGTTGGTCAATGGGTTTTGGTTCACGTTGGTTTTGCTATGAGCATTATCGATGAAGAAGAGGCGCAGGCTACACTGGAAGCCCTGATGGCTATGAGTGTGCTTGAGCATGAAGTAGGTGATTTCCTCGGGATCAATGCCGGAGCGGATGATGCAGTACGTTGATGAATTCCGCGATCCCGAACTGGCAAAAACGCTACTGTCCCATATTCGACATAAAGTTTCAGCTATTGCTAAGGCCAGTGAACGTCCGCTGCAACTGATGGAAGTTTGCGGTGGGCATACTCACGCCATCTACAAGTTTGGTATCGACCAGCTGTTACCTCCAGAAATTGAATTTGTGCATGGACCGGGCTGCCCGGTGTGTGTATTACCGATGGGACGTATTGATGGCTGTATTGAAATAGCCGAACGTCCTGAGGTGATTTTTTGTACTTATGGCGATGCGATGCGGGTTCCCGGGCGCAATGGTTCTCTGCTGGATGCCAAACGCCGTGGTGCTGATGTGCGTATTGTCTATTCTCCATTAGATACCCTGACCTTTGCCGAGCAAAATCCGGATAAACAGGTGGTGTTCTTTGGCCTTGGTTTTGAAACTACGATGCCAAGTACCGCACTGACGCTACAACAGGCGAAACGTCGTGGTTTAACTAACTTCAGCATTTTCTGTCAGCATATTACTATTATCCCAACCCTGCGTAGCCTGCTGGAGCAGCCCGATGTCAGAATTGACGGCTTTCTTGCTCCCGGCCATGTGAGTATGGTGATTGGTACTACGCCTTACGGTTTTATTGCCGAAGATTTCCATAAACCACTGGTAGTCACCGGATTTGAGCCCTTAGATATTTTGCAGGCACTGGCTATGCTGGTGGATCAGATACATGATGGTCGCTGTGAAGTAGAAAACCAATATAAACGCATCGTCTCTCAACAGGGGAATGCGCTGGCGCGTAAAGCACTGGATGAAGTTTTTGAACTGAAAGAGAGCAGTGAATGGCGTGGATTGGGTTCGATTGCCGGGTCTGGCGTGCAGCTTACTCCTGCCTATCGCGAGTTTGATGCGGAGTTGCGTTTCAATACCCAGGAGCATCAGGTAGCTGACGATCCTCAAGCCCGCTGTGGCGATGTTCTGACCGGTCGCTGTAAGCCAAATGATTGTCCGCTATTTGGTACCCGTTGTACGCCACAAAATGCATTTGGGGCACTGATGGTTTCCTCTGAAGGCGCTTGTGCCGCCTATTATCAATATCGTCGGGGGCTCGCTTAATTTATGGCTTTTACTGAAAAAGATGTCGTTACCATGGCTCATGGTAGCGGCGGTCAGGCTATGCAGCTGCTGATTGAACAGCTGTTTTTACAGGCTTTTGCTAATCCGGCATTGAATGAGCGGGAAGATCAGGCGCGTATTCCATTGTCATTGCTTACATCCGTTGGCGATCGTCTGGCGTTTAGTACCGACAGCTATGTTATTGACCCTATTTTCTTTCCCGGCGGTAATATCGGTAAGCTGGCCGTTTGTGGAACGGTCAATGATGTGGCGGTGAGCGGTGCAGTTCCGCAATATCTCTCTTGCGGGTTTATCCTTGAAGAAGGGTTACCGCTGCAACAGCTGGAACAAATTGTTAAATCTATGGCTGATACTGCGGCTGCGGCAGGCGTAGAGATTGTTACCGGCGACACGAAAGTGGTGCAGCGCGGAGCAGCAGATAAAGTATTTATTAATACGGCAGGAATTGGTGCCATTCCGTCGACCATCAAATGGGGTGCTCAACATATTCGCTCTGGCGATCGCATTCTGGTGAGTGGGACGCTGGGAGATCATGGTGCAACCATTTTGAACCTGCGAGAGAACCTGGGCCTTGAGGCTGAGTTAACCAGTGATTGTGCGGTATTGACGCCATTGATTGCGCCACTGCGTGATATTCATGGTGTCAGAGCATTACGTGATGCAACTCGCGGTGGGGTAACCGCCATACTGCACGAATTTGCCGCTGCCAGCGGTTGCGGTATGTCGATTAATGAAGGGGACCTGCCGGTAAATCCTGCGGTTCGTGGCGTATGTGAACTGTTGGGGTTAGAACCGCTAAACTTTGCCAATGAAGGTAAGCTGGTGATAGTGGTAGCGCCAGAAGCGGAGCAGGCAACCTTAGCGGCATTACGCGCACATCCTTTAGGAAAAGATGCTGCGGTGATTGGTACTGTAACCGATACCGCCCGAGTCCAACTAAAAGGGATCTTTGGCGCTTCGCGCCTGCTGGATTTACCACATAGCGAACCATTGCCAAGAATCTGTTAATAATAACATTGATAAAAATAGCCCCGACAGGTGAGAGCCGTCGGGGCTATTTTTATATTAGTTAGAGCGTCAGTCGAATAATGAAATAGTCTAACAGATTGTAGGACTATTTCTTTGACAGAAGCCTGTAACTTAACTCATACGCTCAACAATCATTGCAGTACCCTGACCACCACCAATACACAGTGTTGCCAGACCTAAAGTCTTATCTCTGGCCTGTAACGAGTGCAGCAGAGTTACCAGAATACGCGCACCAGATGCACCAATTGGATGACCCAAAGCGATAGCGCCACCGTTAACGTTAACTTTGGCAGCATCGAATCCCAGCGTTTTACCTACTGCCAGGAACTGAGCGGCGAAAGCTTCGTTAGCTTCAATCAGGTCGATATCAGACAGTGACAGGCCGGTTTTCTTTAACGCGTTCAGCGTTGCAGGAACCGGGCCCATACCCATCAGTGATGGGGCGACACCGCCGTTGGCATAGCCTCTGATGCGGGCTAAAGGCGTTAATCCGAGCTCTTTAGCACGGCTTTCAGACATAACCACCAGTGCTGCAGCGCCATCGTTAATACCAGAAGCGTTACCTGCCGTTACCGTTCCCTCTTTGGTGAAGGCCGGGCGTAGTTTTGCCAGACCTTCTGCCGTGGTATCGGCTTTCGGGAATTCATCAGTATCAACAATGATTTCGCCCTTGCGAGTTTTTACCGTTACCGGAACGATCTCTTTGGCAAATGCACCGCTGTTAATGGCAGCAACTGCTTTTTGCTGTGATGCCAGCGCCAGTGCATCCTGTGCTTCGCGGCTGATATCATACTCTTTAGCCACGTTTTCTGCGGTGATACCCATATGGTAACCATGAGTGGCACACATTAAGCCATCCTGCAGGATAACATCCATCAGTTTGCCATCACCTAAACGGTAACCCCAACGCGCTTTGCTATCCAGCAGGTAAGGGGCCTGACTCATGTTTTCCATGCCGCCAGCAATAATTGCCTGAGCATCACCGGCAAGAATAGCTTGTGCTGCCAGAGCGACGCTTTTCAGGCCGGAGCCACAGACCTTGTTAACGGTATAAGCACAAACCGTTTCAGGGATACCGCTTTTCAGCAGTGCCTGACGAGCCGGGTTTTGACCTAAGCCAGCCTGTAATACATTACCAAAAATAACTTCATCAACTGTTCCACCGCTGATACCAGCACGGGCCATTGCTTCACGAATAACCACTGAACCTAAATCAACGGCGGAAACCGAAGCCAGTGCACCATTAAAGCTGCCAATGGCGGTGCGCGCTGCGCTGACGATAACAATGTTGTTCATAACTCAATTCCTTAATTTTTATCTATTTTCTATTGGCGTCAGAATACGGTGAGGCCGATAACAAATATGATTCCGGAGAATAGCAGGGCGGTAACGCAATAGCCCATAATGTCCCGAACCCCTAAACCAGCAATAGCCAGAGCAGGCAGAGCCCAGAATGGTTGCGCCATGTTCATCCACTGTTCACCGTAGGCAATTGCCATAGCTGATTTACCCAGATCGGCGCCTAAAGCTTGTGCCGCAGGCATAACGAATGGACCCTGAATAACCCAGTGACCGCCGCCTGATGGTACCGCGAAGTTAATCAACGCAGAGCTGAAGAAGGTCATGATTGGGAAGGTATCTTTGTTGGCGACGTTAATAAACCATTCGGTGATCAGGCCACCTAAACCGGAGTGTTCCATCATTAACTGGATACCCGCATAGAACGGGAACTGTACCAGAATACCTGCGGTACTTTTCGCTGCGGCAGAAATGGCGCGCATATAGGCCATTGGTGTTTTGTGCAGCAGCAAGCCGGCAATCATAAACATCATGTTGACGGTGTTGATAGTGATATTGAAGCCTTTCTCGTAAAAATACATGCCTAAGTAAGCAATACCCAGAACTCCAATGATCCACGCGATAATACGGCTTTCTTCCATTTTCTCTGCCACTGGAGCATCAGCAGGAAGTTTTTTCTGGAAGTCAGGCTCTTCAGCCAGCAGAGATGGATCAACGGTTACCACATCTTCTGGTTTTGGCATCATCATACGGGTAACAAACGGCATCACCACAATCAGAGATAATGTAATAAAGATGTTGTAGTCAGTAAAGATGGTTTGAGAAACCGGAATCAGCCCAGCGATATGTTCAACAGGGTTGCCCGGAGTTGCCGCCAGCAGAGGCATTGAACCAGAGAAACCGCCACCCCATGTCAGGAAGCCGATGTAAGCACAGGCAATCAACAACGGATAGTCAGAGCCTTTCACCCGACGAGCAACTTCACGAGCAAACATGGCGCCTACTACCAGGCCAAAGCCCCAGTTAATCACACAGGCAACGGAACCGAAGAAAGTCACCAGCATAACGCCTTGAGCAGGCGTTTTAGCAGCAGATGCAGTTAACTTCAGAATGCGTTTAACCGGCGCGGAACTGGCCAAAGCATGTCCTGTTACGATAATCAACGCCATTTGCATACCGAAACCAAGCAGGTTCCAGAAGCCGTTACCCCACATTTGCACCATATCAACAGGTGTATGCGGTGTCAGAGCCAGTGCAATCACAAAAGTGAGCATGGTTAACAGCATGGCGAAAATTAATGGATCGGGTAAATAGCGGCTAACAAAGCCGGTTAAGAAGCGAGATATGCGGCCGATCATGCTACACCTTCCTCAACAACGATTGGCATAACTTTAAAGTTTGCAGCAACGCTGAATTCAGCATCGGTTGCAGCTTTGATAGCTTCAAGCGTTACGCCCGGAGCATGTTCTTTAAGAATTAGCTGTCCCTTTTCAAACTCGAACACGCCCATCTCAGTCACAATCATGCTGACTTTGTTTTTGGCGGTTAACGGTAAAGTGCACTGCTTGAGGATTTTTGATGAGCCATCTTTAGCACAATGTTCCATAGCGATAATGACGCGGCGAGCACCGGTCACCAGATCCATTGCACCACCCATGCCCGGAACCATTTTTCCCGGAACCATCCAGTTTGCCAGGTTGGCATGTTGGTCAACTTGCAGACCGCCTAAAACGCTGGCATCTACATGACCACCACGAATAAGGGCAAAAGAGAAGGCACTGTCAAACATGGCTGCGCCCGGCAGAACACCACAAGGTTGTCCACCTGCGTTGACCAGATTAGGATGCGCTTCAGTTACCGGACCTAAACCCAGAAAACCGTTTTCTGACTGTAGGGTGATATGAATGTCTTGTGGTAAATAGTTCACTACCTGAGTTGGTAAGCCGATACCCAGGTTCACAATGTCACCATCATGCAGCTCAAGGGCTACGCGGCGAGCGATGAGTTCTTTTGCATTCATGATTAGCTCTCCTTTGGATAAACAATGTGATCGATTAATGCACCAGGCGTCATGACGTGGTCGGGAGCGATATCGCCCACAGCCACCAGACTATCCGGTTCAGCAATAACCACATCTGCGGCCAGCGCGATGATCGGGTTAAAGTTACGTGTGGTTAACTGATAAACCAGATTGCCCTGATGATCGGCTATGTGAGATTGAATCAGTGCTAAATCAGCACGCAGAGGGAGTTCCAGAAGATATTCAACACCGTCGATGGTGAGTTTTTGTTTGCCTTCTTCAACGACAGTACCTACACCAGTAGGGGTTAAGAAACCACCTAAGCCAGCACCGCCACAGCGGATTCGTTCGATCAGCGTGCCCTGAGGTACCAGTTCAACTTCCATTTCTCCGGCAATCATACGACGACCCGTTTCAGGGTTGGTGCCGATGTGTGAAGCAATGACTTTCTTAACCCGGCCGTTAACCACTAACGGGCCAATGCCGGTATCAACAAATGCAGTATCGTTAGCAATGATAGTTAAATCTTTCACACCAGAATTAAGGAGGGCCTCGACCAGACGCGGCGGTGTCCCCACACCCATGAAACCGCCAACCATGATAGTCATACCATCACGAAAATATTCAGCAGCCTGCTGTATATCAATATGTTTATTTTTCATAATTATTCCTTATGTTTTGACGTCCGAAGAAGGACTCACACAAGGAATTGCAAGGGATGTGCCACTTATGGTTTTTATGCGGTTTTTTGCGCGATTTGAAAATTATTTATTAATAATCAATTAATTAGTTATTATTTATGCAAGGGCTGAAACGAGGCGGTGGTTAAAATCAGCAAGATGAAGTGTGCAATTATTTGCACAGGTGTGCACCTTTTGTTTCACCACCACGATATGGAAACCGTCAGGCTTTACTATTTCAGAGATAGGATTGAAGCAGAAACAGAAAGTTAAGGCTCACATTGAGAATTTTAAAATCATATTTGGCATAAGCCAAAATTGAGTCTTATTTAATTTTATATTCTTTTATTTTTTATCTGCAAGTGACTTATGAATGGATTATTTTCAGTCAAATATTATTAAGGTACACTTTTATTATTCAATTATTTGTTTAAATTTCCAGTTCATATTTATTCTGATAAATAGATTTTTCCATTCATCATTTTTCTATCTATTTAATTTTCATTAAAAATAAATTATCACTTATCGAATTTACTTTTGTACAGAGGAGAAAATATGGCTATCTTTGATATAAAAGGATATTCCAGTAGACAGTCAGCAGAATTAGTTTACCAGTCTTTAGCAATTAATAATTATTCATTTCGAGGTTTATATGAAGGGCTGGCAGAGGGGTATTACCAATATGGTATGACGACCACAGGAATTGTTCCAATGGTGTGGACCGGTCTGTTTGGTTCTAAAACTTCTCAGGGAGTAATGAGCTGGAGTGGGTTACGAGGTGCTGAAGAACGAAGCTATCAGGATGTCGTGGATAGTGGATGGCAGCGAATTTCCGCCAGCGAATTAAACTATCAGGGAAAAGAAGACCAATGGAATGCTATTGTTGGTGAACATCCATTATTCCGCGCTGCTCAGGCTGATGTTTTAGGATTACGCGACGAGCAAGGGCAGCTAAGTAAAATCACTATTGCTTTTCGTGGCGTTACTGGTGAACGGGAAAATCTGATTGCCGATACGGTGATGGATGTAGTGAATCTTTATAACAGCATTTTAAAACCTCAACCGGATTATCTACCTAAAGCCTTCGGTAATTTACTGCAAACTATTGCTGAATTCGCTCAGGCAAACGGCTTGAGCGGGGAGGATATCATTTTTACTGGTCACAGCTTAGGTGGTTCGCTGGTTAGTAATATGGCGATGTTAAGCGAAGCCGAATGGAATGGTTTTTATAAAGACTCAGTGTATTTATCTTCAGCTTCTTCACGTATTGATGGCAATGCAACGAATGTTTTGCATTATGGCCTGGAGAACGATCCCGTTTATCGGGTAACTGATAGCGGAAAAATTATGTTCTTTGATTCGTTATTTGTACACGATCAGGAATATCCTAACTCCACAGATAATATTGTCGGCTTTAACGATTTTTATGCAGGTAAAGCAGGATTACTGAACTGGTTACCCTATAGCATTGCTAATTTGGCGGCGTGGACCGTGCATATGTCGTTTACCTATGACGATACCATTAAGAGTATTATTCGTTCTCAATTCTGCGATTTAACCGAGCAAGATTCAGTGATTGTTGTATCCAGTTTGTCTGATGTGACGCGGAGTAATACATGGGTGGAAGATATTCAATCCGCAACCTCCAGCCATTATGGAAAAAGCGCATTTATTCTTGGTTCTGACCATGATGACCTGTTACGTGGTGGCTCAGGTAACGATCGCCTGGAAGGTTTTGCTGGCGATGACCGTTTTCAATTAGGGCAAGGGCATAACATTGTCGCCGGTGGTGATGGGAATGATGTGCTTGAATTGACCTATCCTCTGTCTGAATACAGCATCAGCCGTGATAGTGAAGGAACTTTGTATTTATATCACGCTCAGCAAGGCACATTAAATACTTTATATGATGTGGAATATCTGACAGATAACACTGATAGCGGCACGACCTATCGAATAGGTGAAAGTGGATTACAGCGAGTAGATGATCCTTCGATTGTTTATGACTATGCCACAACAACAATAGGATCTGCAGATAATGACCAACTACAGTTAATGGAAAATGGCTGGATATTTGGTGGTGATGGTAATGACACGTTAACCGGTAGTGATGAGGGCACGTTATTTTTTGCCGGTAAAGGTGATGACGCATTGGTCAGTTTGGCTGACGATCTGTTTGTATTTAATGATGGTGATGGCGCTGATGTGATTCATGGTTTTGATCAGGGAGATAGGGTTCAGTTGGTTGGCGTAGTGGGATTAACTCATGTTGAAGATTTATTTAAAGATATCATGATGACCGAACAAGGTGCGATGATAAATTATGGGGAAAATAACTCAATATTGCTGATTGATGTACCTCGTGAACAGCTGAGTATGGACCAATTTATTCTGGTTTAAAGGGATTGCCGGGAGTAAAAAGGGCTGCAATAGTTGCAGCCCTTATGAGTAAGATTATTTCAGTGGCGGTACGCCGTTCTGCCATGTATCCCAATGGGCCACAATGTAATCCGTCATTTTTCCGCCCACCGTAGCAATATTCTCTACAGTTTCTTTAAAACCGCCAGCAGTTTGGCCTGGAGCCGGGTCTAAGTGCTCCAGCGTGGTTTCGTTAGGATTGCCCTGATCGAAGTTAACTGAACCACGCAGGCTGAATACGCGCTGAGTGGTGCCTTGCGTGCGGGCAATAACCTGAGTGATGGCCGCAATTTCCATTTCTGTTACCAGATAGTCATCCGCACCGTACAGTTTAGCAATGTACTGAGCCTCTTTTGACATTCCCGGACCATGGAAGAAAGTATCGCCCGTCATGTGAGTACCAGTCAGAACCTTTGGTGCACGTCTGGCGTTATCATCAGGGTAACGCTCACGGTATTTTTGTGCGCCTTCAGAATCCAGTAGTTTGGTTTGCCCGGTGATATTCATAGCCCAGGAAACCAGCGTAGAATTAAGCTGATAACTGCGGATATTTTCGTAACCTTTACGCGGCATAAAAGTCTGGCCGTTGTGTAATCCTTCTTCTGGCGCCCAACGGTGACCCAAATCGTAATCGATTGCCCATGAGCCCCAGCTTACATCACCGATAGTTCCGCGAGATGGCGGAGTGCCAGCAACGCCGTTAATCATGAAATAAGTTTGCGACATATCAAACTTTGGATTTAACAGGATAGCCTGTACAGAGGCGGAAGAGGCTACTTTACCCATGCCTAATACGGAACCGCATACGCCATCGTCATTACAGAAAACCGGTGATGCAGCACCTTTAACCGTGATTGGTTGGCTATTTTTAAAATATTTCTCATACCAATACTGGAATTCTCCGGCTTTATCTCCGGTGTTTTGGCCGATCTCAAACATAGAACCGACGAACACTTTTACTTTAATTGGGGCTTCGTTGGCCAGAGCCTGACCAGAGATAAAAAGGGGAAGAAAAAACAATGGGTACACACTCTTTTTAAACATCACTCATTTCCTGTTATGGTTCACGTAATCGTTTGCGCTATTTTCCCTATTCATGAATAAAAAAACCAGCCGTTATTGTTCATTCATGGAAATAATTTCTTAATCTGTTGGTAGAATGAATTTCCCCGGCATTGAAAAACACCCGGTTAAGGTATGACGTAACCGGCCTGAAGGCCGGTGATAACAGAAATAAATGCGATGTTAGTCAATACGGTATTCTTGTAATTTATACATTAATGCCCGACGACTAATCCCCAATACTCGGGCGGTCTGAACCCGATTACCCTGATTGTTAGCCAGCGCAGTGCAAATTAATTCACGCTCATATGCTTTCAGATTTTCTTTTAGCGTATGCCCTATCAGGGTGTGTACCGTTTCGCTGATATGGGGAACATTGAGCTGTTGCTGTAAGTGTTCCGGCAATTCATCAGGGAAGATAATAAATCCGGTACTCATGATAACCGCGCGCTCAATGGCGTTGGAGAGCTCTCTGACGTTTCCTGGCCATGGATAGCTTTCAAGAATGGTTAATGTGCTGGGGTCCAGTTCTACTATCTCTTTGCCGTTTTCCGCACTGAATTTTTGTAAAAAATGCTGAGCCAGTAAAGATATATCTTCCGGGCGTTCACGCAGAGGGATTGGTGAAAGATGTATTACGTTCAGGCGATAGAACAGGTCCTGACGAAACTCTCCCTGTTCTACCATAGCCGCCAGATTACGGTTAGTGGCAGCAATCAGACGGATATCGGTTTTAATAGTCTGGCTTCCACCCAGTCGTTCAAACTCTCTCTCCTGCAAAACCCGTAACAGCTTTACCTGTAAATTATGGGGCATTTCCCCCACTTCATCTAATAGCAGAGTCCCTTGGTTAGCGCGTTCAAATAGCCCCTGACGCTGAGTTTGTGCACCGGTAAATGCCCCTTTCTCATGGCCAAACAGTTCACTCTCCAGTAAAGACTCCGGTAGCGCACCACAGTTAATTTTTATAAAAGGGCCTTTGGCGCGTGGGCTGTTGTAGTGAATTGCTTTGGCGATTAACTCTTTACCGGTACCGCTTTCTCCGGTAATCAGCACGCTGGCGTTACTCTGAGCTATTTTTGCCGTATCTCTACACAGTTCCATCATTTTAGGGCTGTTAGTCAGAATACGATCCCACTGATAGCTGTCTGACAATGCGCGATGCAGCAGATTAATTTCCTGCTTCATTTCTCTTAGTTGCATGGCACGGCCGATCATCATTTTCAGCTCATCGAGATCGAAAGGCTTAATTACATAATCAAACGCCCCCAGACGTAGAGCCTCTACCGCGGTTTCTACCGCCGCATAGGCGGTCATCAAAATTACCGGTATGTTTTGATGAGTTTGCCGCATCACCTGTAGTGCTTCCATACCGTTTAGCTTTGGCATGCGGATATCCATTAGAACGATATCCGGCGTCTGTTGTTCAAACAGTTCTAACGCCTGCTGACCGTCTTCTGCACAAATAGGCTGGTGTCCGTCACGGGTAAATACCGTGGTTAGCATACGACGAACACTCTCTTCATCATCAACGATCAGAATACGGTAGGATTTTTTCATTGTGGAATTCCTTCGCTATGCTTAACCGGTAATACGATGGTAAAGGTGGTTCCCTGATTAAGCTTACTTGTCAGCGTAATATCCCCATCGTGGGCGGTAATAATGCGGTGGCTGATTGAGAGACCGAGCCCAGTACCCGATGGTTTGGTGGTATAAAACGGATCAAATATTTTAGTTTTTATTTCGTCACTGATACCACAACCGTTATCGGAAATAGTGATTTCTTGCCAGTCTGGTGATAGCGCACGAGTAGTAATAATTATTTCACCACGAGCAGCAATAGACTGCACGGCATTGATCAACAAATTGAGCAATACTTGCTTTAATAGTTCTCCATCGGCTTCAATATCGGACAACGACTCTTCGAGTTGAACCACAAAATCAATTCTGGCCTCAACCCCTTTGGTTTTTACCAGAATCAGGCTTTGATTAATAATCTGATTTAAATTTATTTTCTGGTACAGGCTTGGCCTTGGGCGAGCAAAGTCTAATAGCTGTTGAATGACTTTGTTGATGGAGTGGACTTCTTTCAGAATGATTTGAGTATATTCCAACCGCTGTGGGTCGGTTTCACTGTCTTTTAGGATCTGAACAAACCCACTAATAGCGGTTAACGGATTACGAACTTCATGCGCCACACCGGCCATCAACTCACCTAGGGTCGCCAAACGCTCTGCCTGTTCAATACGGCGTTGAACCTCTTTTTTAGCGGTTAAATCAGTAAAAATAACCAGAGCACCAACAGTATCTCCCTGAGCATTACGCAGTTGGCTGGTGCTGACGCTAATCTGTATGGTGCGGTTTTTACCTGGATAATCTACTTCCAATGCCACATGCTCGATATCGTGGATTAAGGTGTCGAGTACCGGGCTAAAGAAATTGGTGTTTTCAAATATTTCTGCATAGGGCCTGCCGATCAGCTCTTTTTGACGATAGCCAGTAATTTCTTCTGCAGCCGGGTTCATCATAGTGACACAGCCTTCGATATCCACAGAGATCACTCCGTCGGCAGCGCTTTCAATAATCAACTCGTTTAACGTTTTTGCTTCTCTTAGCGCGCGGGAGAGTGAGTTTACGCTGTCGGATATTTCTCCCATTTCCCCCTTCATGGGTGGGATTTGTGTTTTTAGATTGAGGGGTAATTCATTCAGACCTGACTTAATTGTATCAATATCTGAGGCAAATCTGCGGGAAAAAGCGACAATCAACCAGATACTGAACAGCATACCAATACAGATTACGGCAATGATCTTCAAATCCATGGCTAACGCCTGACGGGCAATATCATTGGACAGCTCATTGGCCCAGATATAGCCAATGACCTGATCATCACGCTTAATTGGGATCATTGAGTTCATGATGTTGCCCCGTACCTGCGACCCCCAACGAACAAGTGGTTCTCCGCTTGCCATCACGTCACGACCGGGATGGTCTTGCTTGATCGTGACGCCTACGGCATTGCCATGTAGTGCTTGTGGGCCATAGGTAATAATGGCATCCAGTTCCCGATTGTAATACCCCGCGCCTACGCCGGAAAACGCTTTGGTAATAGTGTCAGTAACCGGTGCCAGCTGTTTATTCAGTGCGGCTATACGTTGATCGCGAGGCAGGTCAGGATAGAGTTTAAATGAATCTTTTAGTGCATCATCTAGCAATTGCGTTACGGCAGATAATTTAATCTTTTTTTCCTGCAGAAGTGCATCCCGGCCTTCAGTTTCAACAAAGTAGCCAATAACCAGCGTAGGCAGCGAAACCATTACAATCGCCAATACCATCATTTTGCTGCGTAAAGTATGTGGCCTGAATCGTTGAATGAACCGTTTGTAGTCCAAAATGGGAGAAGACATTGCAGTCGGTTCCTTAGATATTAATAGCATGTTTTCTGGCGATTGAGCTGTAGCCAGAGTGTTGGTCCTGACTATAGTTCTTCAATCGGATGGTACAAGAGGTACTGTCTCAAAATGTGAGGAATATCCTACAGCATGTAATAGTAACGAGGCGTAATTTTAAATTTTATCGATAAGGTTCTAACTGTTTTGTGATGGGGGAGCTCACTGATGAAAATGGTAGTTACGGCTCAGATTGCCAGACTTGCGTACACACCTGCTCTAACAGTGCTTTGCTATGGCTAATAATAACCATGCCTAAATTGCGTTGTTGGCTCTGCTGCAAAATGAAACGCCAGGTTTGAGCTTGCATCAGCGGGTCCAGTTGAGCGGTTATTTCATCAGCAATCAGAAACCGTGTTTTTGGGGCCAGAGCTCTGAGAAGGGCAATACGAGCGAGTTCGCCACCGGAAACTTCTGATGGATAACGTGTTAATAATTCAGGATCAATCGCCAATGCTTCCAGCCACTCATTTCCCGGTTGCCAAACGTCATACAGAGCGGCACCGGTGGTTCTGGCTGGATTGAATGTACGTTCAGGGTGTTGTGGAACCAGTTGTACCGGACAGTAGCCTTTGAGAGGCAATGGCTGGTTATCTAATGTGATATGACCTTTCGTTGGCAGTTGCCAGCCAGCTAATACTCTACCCAGTGTGGTTTTACCATAACCGCTGGGGGCGAAGATACCCAGTCGTTCCCCAGGAGATACGGACAAATTAAGTTCATGCCAAAGAGTGGTTTCCCCTTGAATGATGCTTAAGTTATGCGTTTGCAGCATGATAAAGCGGCTCCGGATTATGAATAAAATGCTGCTCCGGTAAGGCTTGCCACAGAGATTGAAGCCATGAGCTACCACCGCCATGACGCAGTGCACTGGAGTGAATAACTTCTTTGATCGTCCCTTGGTGTAACACGGCAATACGATCGGCAAAATTAGCCGCCAGATGTAGGTCATGAGTGATCCACAACACTCCACGGCCCTGGTGACATAAGCTTTTCAGGTGGTTGAGTAAGATCTCTGCATGCTGATTATCCAGCCAGGCGGTGACTTCGTCTGCCAGAATAAAACGAGCCTGACTCAGCGTGGCACAACTCACTAAAACGCGTTTTGCCATCCCACCGGAGAGTGATAGTGGATATTGCTCCAGCAATTGTTCTGACAAATTATATTGCTGTAATTGTTGAGACATAGCCTGATATGAAGGTGTTTTTCCACTGAGTTTTGCTGCTCGTTGAATCTGCTTTCCTGTTTGAATTAAAGGGTTCAGAGCGCTGACACTTTGTGGAATATAACCCAGAGTATTGCCTCTCAGGGTCTGTTGTTGAGCAGCATTGATAATACAGTCATCAATTAAAATCTGACCGGATGAACGCATGGTGGAAGGCAGCAATCCTAAAATGCTTTGTAGTAATAGACTTTTACCTTCCCCGCTTCCACCAACCAATGCAACCAATTCACCTGCCTGAACTTTCAGGTTGATATCATGCAAAATTGAGTTCCAGACTGGAGGGCGAAACCAGCGCTCTTTGGCACAGGACAATTCAAGGTTTTTTAGTTGTAACATGATGATTTCCTTAGCCAGACTTTTTGCAGGCTACGGGCTAATTGATCGATAGTCAGAACCAGAATGACCAGAGTCAGGCCGGGATAAACCGCCAGCCACCAGTCGCCGCTGCTCAAATAGCGCAGGGCATCGGATAACAGCAATCCCAGCGAAGGCTCATGAGGCTCAAGCCCAAATCCAAGAAAGCTAAGTCCGGCGCTATGTAGCACTGCATGAGGGAAAATTAGTAGCGACCCCACTAACAGTTGAGGTAACAACAGCGGCAGATAGTGTTTATAACAGCATTGCCAGCGGCTGAGGCCGGTACGCTGAGCCAGCAAGATATAGTCAGCCTGACCGATTCGTAATAGTTCTGAACGCAGAATCAGCGCCAGTTTGGGCCAATGGGTCAGAGAGACGGCAATAATCACGCCCCATTTTCCCCCACCAAAAGTAAAACAGATCAGAATCAATAACAGCAAATGGGGCAGGGCAATAAACGTATCAATCAGCATGCGAATAAGGTAATCCATGCTTTTGCTTAACTGGCTGAGAACAGCAATAACCAGCGCCAGAAAACCACTGCATAACGCAGTGATAAAACCGATTTGTATGCTGGTCATCATACCTTGCAAGCAGCGTAACCACAGGTCACGACCCAAATTATCAGTACCAAACCAAAACTGTAGAGAAGGAGCACTGCGGCGGCTAAGCAGATTCAGAGTAATGTCCTGATAGTTGCTGTGAATTCCCAGAAACAGCAGGATGCTAAGTAACATTGTTGCCAAAAGCAGTTGAATCAGCGTTTTGTTCACTGAACCCTCCGCAGCGGCGCATTAATGTGATTTAGTAATATTGCAGCGCAGGTATTACCAATAAACACCAGTAAAGTGATAAATAACACAATGCCCAGTAATAGCGGCACATCACCACGTAGTCCCGCATCAATCGTAGCCTGACCTAACCCGGGATAGGCAAATACCTTTTCGGCCAACAGTGCACCACCTAGCAATTCTCCCAGCGAGGCAAATTGCAGACAGATAGCAGGGGTTAGTGCGTGGCGCAGCATATGAAATCTAATCAACGACCAGCCTTTGTCGCCTTGTGCATGGGCGTAATAAATAAATTCGCTTTGAGTCACTTCTTCAATACGGGAACGAGTATGCAGGGCAATATTCCCCACACCTAGCAATCCTAAAGCAATGGTGGGCAAAATCAGATGATGAAGGCGCTGAATCACGGTAGCTTCACTTCCTGTTAATCCCGGTGGCCAGGCGCAGCAGATAGGAGCCCATTCCAGTTTTACTGAAAAAAACGCCAGCAGTAGAATACCAATCCAGAAAGTGGGTAATGAAGACAGCAGATAACACAAGGTGCGAATAATACTGTCGGGCCAACGATTCAGATAACGACCGGCGATAAGCCCTAACGCAATGCCTGATACACCAGAGAGAATCCAGGCAGATGCCAGCAGCATGAAGGAGGTAAGAAATCGCTGGGTAATAACTTCAGTAACAGGTGCGTTATACACCATGGAGTAACCAAGGTCGCCCTGTAATAACTGTTTTAACCAGAGAAGAAAACGCTGCCATAGCGGTTGATCCAAACCCCAACGGGCGGCGATTTGTGCATATTGCTCAGGTGGAACATGCAGCAAGTCGTTACCGATATAGGCTCGAATAGGATCTACTGGAGAAAAACTCAGTAAAACAAAGGTACCTGCTGCCACCATAAGCAGCAGGCTGATAAGTCTTAAACTAAGCAGTGGCAACTGGCGCATTACTTACAGGTCCAGCTCCAGTTCTCAAGATTATTGAGCACTGTCCAGTCGCCATGGGCTTCCGGGGCACCCTGACCTAAGCTAACACAGGGATTAACCAGATAAGTATGATTCAGGTTAATCAACCATGCCCAGGCTGCATCGCCTTTAATACCTACACCGGTGGTTCCGTCCCAGTCAACTTTTTGCCAGATAGGGGTTGCCGCTTGCCAGTTCGGGGTTTCTATGGCCTGCTGCAAATGTTTATCCACTTTAGCATTGGCGTAGTAGCCCGGATTAAAATAGCCTTCTCCTTGCAATTTGCTGGAGTAGTGATGATACAGTTCCATTGGATCCAGACTTCCCCAGCCAAACAGGGTTGGATTCGCGTGCATGTAGCGTTCTACCGTTTCCCAACTGCCTGATTTGAGGGTAACTTCAATACCTATTGGTTTTAGCATTGAGCTAAAAGCCTGCGCCAGATCGCGACGGGTGCTGTCACCACTGGCATACCAGAGAGTCAGCTTAGCTGGGGTGCCATTTTTCTCGCGAATCCCGTCAGGGTTTTTGCTAACCCATCCAGCCTGTTGCAGAATTTGACGGGCTTTTTCAATATCCCCATCTTTGAATTGTGTTTCAGGGTTGTCCCATGGAAGCCCTTTGACAGCGGTATAAGCCGGAGTTGCATGCCCGTCAAACAGTTGGCTGGCCAGAAGCTGGCGGTCGACGGCATAGTTAATTGCCTGACGAATGGCTATATCAGCAGTGATGTTATTACCGATATCATTACCTTGAGCATCTTTTTTACCTGCCGGAATCATCGGAAACATGATGCCTCGGTTTTCAACACTCGGCTGAACCAATAGTTTCATATTATTCACGGGCTGGTTAGCCAACGTTTGTGGAACGCGAACTAAATCCAGTTTGCCGCTGCTGGCTGCGGCATAGGCGCTATCCTGATCTAAAAATACAAATACCAGTTTGTCGAAGTCATTCTTTTTACCCACGTAGTAAGGGTTTGCTTCAACAATTAACTGTTGTCCTGGTTGTAAACTGGTTAGTTTATAAGGGCCTGCACCAATAGGCTGGCGGGCAAAGTCTCTGCCATATTTTGCTTGCGGGACAATGCCCAGCGCACCAAGCACATTGATAAAGGTACTTTCAGGGTGTTTAAGCTGAATGGTTAGCGTTTGTTTATCAATCGTTTTAGCCTGCTGAAAACTGCCCATATCGGCTTTGCCACCGCTAATCGCTGCCTGATTATAGGAAAACACTACGTCATCAGCGGTTAACGGTGAACCATCAGAAAATTTTAAATCAGGTTTCAGATGCACCGTCCAGGTCAGGCCGTCATCACTCAACTTATAGCTATTAACCAATACCGGTTGCCAGCTCAGGTCAGCATTTTGTCGCAACAACGGGCTGTGAAGTAACACGTAGCTACCGTGACTCCAGCCCAGTAACGGATCAAAGCCTTCAGACGGTTCTGCGCCTATGGCCAGTTTTAACGTGTGGTTTTGTGCTATAACAGACGTAGAGGCCGCTGCTGTTAGCAGGCAAAGTGCAAAAAAGGATAACCTGGACTTCATGAGATAACGTTGCTCCTGATATTTTATTAATAGAGTTTGGGATGCGTTAAAACGTTCATCATAACTTTTCATGAAAACTTCATACTTTAGGTGCGTTTTATAACAAGGATGAAAATTTCGCACTTTGATATAGATCGGATATCTCGAAATTTAAGTAAAATGTGTGGTAAAAAACGCAAATCAAAAAGCGGGTAAAAATAACTGGTTAAAAATTGTTTAGTTCAGGCCTGAAAATTGACTATAATCTGCTCGCTGTGGATGAAAAAAGGACAGGTTTGGTCAAAAAGTGAGCGATAGCGCATTAAACTGAATTTTTTTGTTGCATCGTCCTTCATGTCTCCCTAGAATGCGCAGCACTTGATGCCGGCTTAGCTCAGTAGGTAGAGCAACTGACTTGTAATCAGTAGGTCGCCAGTTCGATTCCGGCAGCCGGCACCATCAAGTTTTTGGGCGGGGTTCCCGAGCGGCCAAAGGGAGCAGACTGTAAATCTGCCGTGATTCACTTCGAAGGTTCGAATCCTTCCCCCGCCACCATATTTGATTGTATTGACGCGATGTGGCATCAATACAGTGTCTGAAAAGACACCTGAAAGGGGATGAGTTAAGAATTTCAATTGAAGTTCAGTACTCAGCAAAGCGAGAAAAACTACTAAGTAGTTACCCAACGGGTGTATCGCAGTGTCTGAAGTCATTCCTCCCCCACCACCGAGTTTAGAGTGTTGAAGCACCAGGTCACTGAGTTCGGAACTGCGGGCATCGTATAATGGCTATTACCTCAGCCTTCCAAGCTGAAGATGTGGGTTCGATTCCCACTGCCCGCTCCAAATGCTGATATAGCTCAGTTGGTAGAGCGCACCCTTGGTAAGGGTGAGGTCGGCAGTTCGAATCTGCCTATCAGCACCACTTTCCCTTCTACAGTAAATTCCCCTGATAACTTCTAACTCGAACTGATATTACAAGCTTTTGCTTGGTTAATGTGGTTTAACCACGATCTATCGTGTTTTAGAGGGACTATCGATGTCTAAAGAAAAATTTGAACGTACAAAACCGCACGTAAACGTCGGTACTATCGGCCACGTTGACCACGGTAAAACAACTCTGACAGCAGCTATCACCAACGTATTAGCAAAAACTTACGGTGGTCAGGCTCGTGCATTCGATCAAATCGATAACGCACCAGAAGAAAAAGCTCGTGGTATTACCATCAACACTTCTCACGTAGAATACGACACCCCAAGCCGTCACTATGCACACGTTGACTGCCCGGGACACGCCGACTACGTTAAGAACATGATCACTGGTGCTGCTCAAATGGACGGCGCTATTCTGGTAGTAGCTGCAACTGACGGCCCAATGCCACAAACTCGTGAGCACATCCTGTTAGGTCGCCAGGTAGGCGTTCCTTACATCATCGTGTTCCTGAACAAGTGTGACATGGTTGATGACGAAGAACTGTTAGAATTAGTTGAAATGGAAGTTCGTGAGCTTCTGTCTCAGTACGATTTCCCAGGTGATGATACTCCGGTAATCCGTGGTTCAGCTCTGAAAGCGCTGGAAGGCGACGCAGCATGGGAAGCAAAAATCATCGAATTAGCAGAAGCACTGGATTCTTATATCCCAGAGCCAGAGCGTGCAATTGATAAGCCGTTCCTGCTGCCAATCGAAGACGTATTCTCTATCTCTGGCCGTGGTACAGTAGTAACCGGTCGTGTAGAGCGCGGTATCGTTAAAGTAGGTGAAGCGGTTGAGATCGTTGGTATCAAAGAAACCACTCAAACCACTTGTACCGGTGTTGAAATGTTCCGTAAATTACTGGACGAAGGTCGTGCGGGTGAGAACGTCGGTGTTCTGTTACGTGGTACTAAGCGTGAAGAAATCGAACGTGGTCAAGTACTGGCTAAGCCAGGTACAATCAACCCACATACCCAGTTCGTATCAGAAGTTTATATTCTGAGCAAAGATGAAGGTGGTCGTCATACTCCATTCTTCAAAGGCTACCGTCCACAGTTCTACTTCCGTACAACTGACGTGACCGGTACTATCGAACTGCCAGAAGGCGTAGAGATGGTAATGCCAGGTGATAACATTCAGATGACAGTAACGCTGATCGCGCCAATCGCGATGGACGAAGGTTTACGCTTCGCTATCCGTGAAGGTGGCCGTACTGTTGGTGCTGGTGTTGTTGCTAAGATCATCAAATAAGTTTGACGTAACTAGCTTTAAGAGGGCATCATTTGATGCCCTTTTTCAACGTTGTGAATTAAAAAGAACCTATCTCATCAAGTTTTTCTGTCTTGTTATCTGGTATAAGGGCAGTGAGAGCTAGGGTGAGATAGGCTCATATACGGCGTATTATGCCGAAGAACGAGCATTCGGCTTGGTTGCTCTGCTATAATGCGGGGTGAGAGATTTACTTAAGTCATAATGACAGGTTGGTTTATGAGTGCGAATACCGAAGCTCAAGCAGGCGGGCGCGGACTAGAAATAGTTAAATGGCTGATTGTTGCTGCATTATTGCTCACTGCTATTGTAGGTAATTATATCTATCGTGGATATAGTTTACCGATACGTGCAATTGCGGTTGTAGCGATTATTGGCATTGCTTTTGTGATTGCGTTGTTTACCGTTAAAGGTAAAGCAACCGTCGAATTTGCGCGCGCTGCACGCATTGAAATGAAAAAAGTAATTTGGCCTACACGTCAGGAAGCGCTGCAAACAACGTTGATCGTTGCGGCGGTGACTGTTGTTATGTCACTGATTCTATGGGGGCTGGATGGTATTCTGGTCCGTTTGGTCTCATTTATAACTGGCCTGAGGTTCTAAGATGTCTGAAGCCCCTAAAAAGCGTTGGTACGTAGTGCAAGCATTCTCTGGTTTTGAAGGTCGCGTAGCGCAGTCTCTGCGTGAGCACATCAAACTGAATGAGATGGAAGATCAATTTGGTGAAGTGATGGTTCCAACCGAAGAGGTTGTTGAGATTCGCGGTGGCCAACGTCGTAAAAGCGAACGTAAATTCTTCCCAGGCTATGTATTAGTTCAAATGGCGATGAACGATGCGACATGGCATCTGGTTCGTAGCATTCCACGCGTTATGGGCTTCATTGGCGGCACTTCAGACCGTCCAGCTCCGATTAGCGACAAAGAAGTTGATGCGATTATGAATCGCCTGCAACAAGTTGGCGATAAGCCACGTCCGAAAACGCTGTTTGAGCCGGGTGAACTGGTCCGTGTTAATGATGGTCCATTTGCTGACTTTAACGGTGTGGTTGAAGAAGTTGACTATGAGAAGAGCCGCCTGAAAGTATCGGTATCTATCTTTGGTCGTGCAACACCAGTTGAACTTGATTTTAGTCAGGTCGAAAAAGGCTAATTTACTAATCAACATCGATTAGTAAAAGATAACCGTCAGGTTATTAGATTACTATATTGTAAGATGCGCGGGGTTATCGTATAATTCCGCGCCTTTTATTTTATAAAAGCACTCACAGTTTTATTTAAAAACGGGGAGCCTTTCGAGGCGTTATCACCCAAACCGAGGAAATACACATGGCTAAGAAGGTCCAAGCCTACGTTAAGCTGCAAGTTGCAGCTGGTATGGCAAACCCAAGTCCACCAGTTGGTCCAGCTCTGGGTCAACAAGGCGTGAACATCATGGAATTCTGTAAAGCGTTCAATGCTAAAACTGAAAGCATTGAAAAAGGCTTACCAATTCCTGTGGTAATCACCGTTTATGCAGACCGTTCTTTCACGTTTGTTACTAAGACTCCTCCAGCGGCTGTTCTTCTGAAGAAAGCTGCAGGTATTAAGTCTGGTTCTGGCGTTCCAAACAAAACTAAAGTTGGAACTGTTACAAACGCGCAAGTTCGTGAAATTGCACAAACTAAAGCCGCGGATATGACTGGTGCTGATGTAGACGCTATGGTGCGTTCTATTGAAGGTACTGCTCGTTCCATGGGCCTGGTAGTGGAGGGTTAATCAATGGCTAAGCTAACCAAGCGCATGAGCGTAATCCGTGACAAAGTTGACGCAACTAAACAGTATCAAATTACTGAAGCTGTTGCTCTGCTGAAAGAATTAGCAACTGCTAAATTCGTTGAAAGTGTAGACGTTGCCGTAAACCTCGGTATCGATGCTCGTAAATCTGACCAAAACGTCCGTGGTGCAACTGTACTGCCACACGGTACTGGTCGTACCGTTCGTGTAGCTGTATTTACTCAGGGTGCAAACGCTGAAGCAGCTAAAGAAGCTGGTGCAGATCTGATCGGTATGGAAGATTTAGCAGAACAAATCAAAAAAGGCGAAATGAACTTCGACGTAGTTATTGCTTCTCCGGATGCAATGCGCGTTGTAGGTCAATTAGGCCAGGTATTAGGTCCACGTGGTCTGATGCCAAACCCGAAAGTGGGTACTGTTACTCCTAACGTTGCTGAAGCGGTTAAGAACGCTAAAGCTGGTCAGGTTCGTTATCGTAATGATAAGAACGGTATTATCCATACCACTATCGGTAAAGTTGACTTTGATGCAGATAAACTGCAAGAGAACTTAGAAGCTCTGCTGTCTGCTCTGAAGAAAGCTAAACCATCTACAGCTAAAGGTGTTTTTGTTAAGAAAGTTAGCCTGTCAACCACCATGGGTGCTGGCGTAGCTATCGATCAAAGCAGCCTGAGCTCAGCAGCGAACGTTTAATTCACTGCTTTACTATGGAGCCAGATTCGTCTAGAATTTGGCCCCTTAGAATTTTTCGGTTGGAGCCTGGCCTTATCCAGGCCTCCGTCCAAGACCGCAGGTGTATGGAAACATACTTAATTGCTTGTTCTTAATGAAAAAGTATAACGACCTGCGTAGACGGTGAGAGAGCCAAAAGAATGTTTTTCTTATTAAAAAGAATAGTCTTTGCTGGATTCTGCTCACCGTGTTTTAACGCCTGTTCATCGTTTTCTTCGGGAAACGATTGATTCAGGTGATGTGAGTTCCGGGAATTATCCCGGTCTAATCCAGGAGCACAAAGCCAATGGCATTAAATCTTCAAGACAAACAAGCGATTGTTGCTGAAGTTAGCGAAGTAGCCAAGGGTGCGCTGTCTGCAGTAGTTGCGGATTCCCGCGGCGTTACTGTAGCTAAAATGACTGAACTGCGTAAAGCAGGTCGTGAAGCTGGCGTATATATGCGTGTTGTTCGTAACACCTTAATGCGTCGCGTAGTTGACGGTACTCCATTCGAGTGCCTGAAAGACACGTTTGTTGGTCCAACCTTAATTGCATTTTCTACTGAACATCCGGGCGCAGCAGCTCGTTTATTCAAAGCGTTTGCTAAAGAGAATACAAAATTTGAGGTTAAAGCAGCAGCCTTTGAAGGTGAGT
This sequence comes from Limnobaculum xujianqingii, assembly GCF_013394855.1. Taxonomy (NCBI): domain Bacteria; kingdom Pseudomonadati; phylum Pseudomonadota; class Gammaproteobacteria; order Enterobacterales; family Budviciaceae; genus Limnobaculum; species Limnobaculum xujianqingii. The sequence goes on from NZ_JABMLK010000002.1 coordinate 1,432,452, forward strand.
TGATTACTGCGGCAAATATTGACCGCTTAGCAACCTTACCAACCTACGACGAAGCAATCGCACGCCTGATGGGAACCATGAAAGAAGCCGCTGCCGGCAAATTGGCTCGTACCTTGGCTGCGTTGCGCGATCAGAAACAAGCAGCTTAATTGCTTATTCTATCGTTGCTTTTTAGCGTATAAACTATTTCTATATTTTAGGATCACTTGTTATGTCAACTATCACTAAAGACCAAATTTTAGACGGTATTGCAGCTCTGTCTGTAATGGAAATCGTTGAATTAATTTCTGCTATGGAAGAGAAATTCGGCGTTTCTGCAGCAGCTCTGTCTGCTGGCCCAGCTGCTGTTGTTGAAGCTGCTGAAGAGAAAACTGAATTCGATGTAATTCTGACTGCTGCTGGTGCTAACAAAGTTGCTGCTATCAAAGCAGTACGTGGCGCAACCGGTCTGGGTCTGAAAGAAGCTAAAGACTTAGTTGAAGCTGCTCCAGCTGCTGTTAAAGAAGGCGTGAGCAAAGACGAAGCTGAAGCTCTGAAGAAAGCACTGGAAGAAGCTGGTGCTTCTGTTGAGGTTAAGTAAGACCTCGTTCCAGTTTGCAGCCTGACTTACAGGCTGATGGCTGGTGACTTTTTAGTCACCAGCCTTTTTGCGCTATAGGGTTTCAGTAGAATTTCACACTGTTTGCCTACTGAGTAACCCCAATATTTCTTTCTATTGACGACTTAATATACTGCGTTCCCAGCCTGGTTTGCTGACCAGCTACCGACGTAATGAAATGATTTAAGAGTAATAGAAATGGGTATTGCGGAAGATTTTCATTCTTCCGATCGAAATAAATAGTGTTGCATGAAGAACTGTCCCTGTTCGGACGGACAGAGTGGGTCACTGATCAGCGAGCTGAGGAACCCTATGGTTTACTCCTATACCGAGAAAAAACGTATTCGTAAGGATTTTGGCAAACGTCCACAAGTTCTGGACATTCCTTACCTTCTTTCTATCCAGCTTGACTCGTTCCAGAAGTTCATCGAGCAAGACCCGGAAGGCCAACATGGACTGGAAGCAGCATTCCGTTCAGTGTTCCCTATCCAGAGCTACAGCGGTAACTCAGAGTTACAGTATGTAAGCTATCGTCTTGGTGAACCTGTATTCGATGTCAAAGAGTGTCAAATCCGTGGTGTGACCTATTCCGCACCGCTGCGCGTAAAACTGCGCCTGGTGATTTACGATCGTGACGCTCCGGCGGGCACGGTTAAAGACATCAAAGAACAAGAAGTTTACATGGGTGAAATTCCACTCATGACCGATAACGGTACCTTTGTTATTAATGGTACAGAGCGTGTTATCGTTTCTCAGTTACACCGTAGTCCGGGTGTGTTCTTTGATAGCGACAAGGGTAAAACCCACTCATCGGGTAAAGTGCTGTATAACGCACGTATTATCCCTTACCGCGGTTCCTGGTTGGATTTCGAGTTTGATCCGAAAGATAACCTGTTTGTTCGTATTGACCGTCGTCGTAAGCTGCCAGCGACTATTATTTTGCGTGCGCTGGATTTCTCGACTGAACAAATTTTAGATCTGTTCTTTGACAAGATCGTATTTGAAATCCGTGATAACAAGCTGCAGATGGAACTGGTTCCTGAGCGCCTGCGCGGTGAAACTGCCTCTTTCGATATCGAAGCTGGCGGTAAGATCTTTGTAGAGAAAGGTCGTCGTATTACTGCTCGTCATATTCGCCAGCTTGAAAAAGATGGCATTGATAAAATTGAAGTTCCGACCGAATACATTATTGGAAAAGTCGTTTCTAAAGATTATATCGATGAGAAGACCGGGGAAATTATTTGCCCTGCGAATATGGAGCTGACGTTGGATCTGCTGGCTAAGCTGAGCATGGCTGGCCACAAGCGTATTGAAACGCTGTTTACCAACGATCTGGACCACGGTGCTTATATCTCCGAGACTGTACGTGTCGATCCAACCTCCGATCGCTTAAGCGCGCTGGTTGAAATCTACCGTATGATGCGTCCTGGTGAACCACCAACGCGTGAAGCTGCAGAAAACCTGTTTGAGAACCTGTTCTTCTCTGAAGATCGTTACGACCTTTCTGCGGTAGGCCGCATGAAGTTCAACCGTTCTTTAAGTCGTGAAGAAATTGAAGGTTCAGGTATTCTGAGCAAAGACGACATCATCGAAGTGATGAAGAAACTGATCGGTATCCGTAACGGTATCGGTGAAGTGGATGATATCGATCACTTGGGTAACCGTCGTATTCGTTCTGTTGGTGAAATGGCTGAAAACCAATTCCGTGTTGGTTTAGTGCGTGTTGAGCGTGCGGTTAAAGAGCGTCTGTCATTAGGCGATCTTGATACTCTGATGCCTCAGGACATGATCAACGCTAAGCCGATTTCGGCAGCGGTGAAAGAGTTCTTTGGTTCAAGCCAGCTTTCACAATTTATGGACCAGAACAACCCACTGTCTGAGATTACGCACAAACGTCGTATCTCTGCACTGGGCCCGGGCGGCTTGACGCGTGAGCGTGCAGGCTTCGAAGTACGTGACGTACATCCGACTCACTATGGTCGCGTATGTCCAATCGAAACGCCGGAAGGTCCAAACATCGGTCTGATCAACTCCCTGTCTGTATATGCACAGACTAACGAGTATGGTTTCCTGGAAACCCCATATCGTCGCGTACGTGACGGTCTGGTGACCGATGAGATTCATTACTTATCCGCCATTGAAGAAGGCAACTACGTTATCGCTCAGGCGAACTCCAACCTGGATGACGAAGGCCGCTTCATGGAAGATCTGGTGACCTGTCGTAACAAAGGCGAATCAAGCCTGTTCAGTCGCGATCAAGTGGACTATATGGACGTTTCAACCCAACAGGTTGTCTCCGTAGGTGCTTCTCTGATCCCGTTCCTGGAACATGATGACGCCAACCGTGCTCTGATGGGTGCAAACATGCAACGTCAGGCGGTTCCAACCTTGCGCGCTGATAAGCCGCTGGTAGGTACCGGTATGGAACGTGCTGTAGCAGTTGACTCCGGTGTAACCGCCGTTGCAACTCGCGGTGGTACCGTTCAATACGTCGACGCTTCTCGTATCGTAATTAAAGTTAACGAAGACGAGATGATGCCGGGCGAAGCAGGTATCGACATTTATAACCTGACTAAATACACCCGTTCTAACCAGAACACCTGTATCAGTCAAATGCCATGCGTTTCTTTAGGCGAGCCAGTTGAACGCGGTGACGTGTTAGCTGATGGTCCGTCTACTGACCTGGGTGAACTGGCTCTTGGCCAGAACATGCGCGTCGCATTCATGCCTTGGAATGGTTATAACTTCGAAGACTCCATCCTGGTATCTGAGCGTGTTGTACAGGAAGACCGTTTCACAACTATCCACATTCAGGAACTCTCTTGCGTATCTCGTGATACCAAGTTAGGGCCGGAAGAGATCACTGCTGACATCCCTAACGTGGGTGAAGCAGCGCTGTCTAAACTGGATGAATCCGGTATCGTTTATATCGGTGCTGAAGTAACCGGCGGTGACATTCTGGTTGGTAAAGTAACGCCTAAAGGCGAAACTCAACTGACACCAGAAGAGAAACTGCTGCGCGCGATTTTTGGTGAGAAAGCGTCTGATGTTAAAGACTCTTCACTGCGCGTGCCAAACGGCGTTTCAGGTACCATTATCGACGTTCAGGTATTTACCCGTGACGGCGTAGAAAAAGATAAGCGTGCGCTTGAAATCGAAGATATGCAGCTGAAGCAGGTTAAGAAAGACCTGACCGAAGAGCTGAAGATTTTCGAAGCTGGTCTGTTTGCTCGTATTCACGATGTGCTGGTTTCCGGCGGCATCGAAGAAGAGAAACTGAGCAAATTGACTCACGACAAGTGGCTTGAAATCGGTTTAAGTGACGAAGATAAGCAAAACCAACTGGAACAGCTGGCAGAGCAATACGACGAACTGAAATCCGAGTTTGAGAAGAAACTTGAAGGCAAGCGCCGTAAGATCACTCAGGGCGACGATTTAGCCCCTGGCGTTCTGAAAATTGTCAAAGTCTATCTGGCGGTTAAGCGTCAGATTCAGCCTGGTGACAAGATGGCAGGTCGTCATGGTAACAAAGGTGTTATCTCTAAGATCAACCCGATCGAAGATATGCCTTACGATGAAAACGGCGTGCCTGTTGACTTAGTTCTGAACCCGCTGGGTGTACCATCGCGTATGAACATCGGTCAGATTCTGGAGACCCACCTGGGTCTGGCTGCTAAAGGTATTGGCGATAAGATTAACGCCATGCTGAAACAGCAGCAGGAAGTTGCAAAACTGCGTGAATTTATCCAGAAGGCTTATAACCTGGGTGATGATACGCGTCAGAAAGTAGACTTAGCTAAGTTTACCGATGAAGAAGTGCTGACTCTGGCAGAGAACCTGCGTAAGGGTATGCCAATTGCAACACCAGTGTTTGATGGTGCAAAAGAGAAAGAAATCAAAGAGCTACTGACTCTGGGCGGTTTGCCGACCTCTGGTCAGATCACGCTGTTTGATGGACGTACCGGTGAACAGTTCGAACGTCCGGTTACCGTTGGCTATATGTACATGCTGAAACTGAACCACTTGGTTGATGACAAGATGCATGCACGTTCTACCGGTTCTTACAGTCTGGTTACTCAGCAACCGCTGGGTGGTAAGGCTCAGTTCGGTGGACAACGCTTCGGTGAGATGGAAGTGTGGGCGCTGGAAGCTTATGGCGCAGCGTACACGCTACAGGAAATGCTGACCGTCAAGTCCGACGATGTAAACGGCCGTACCAAGATGTACAAAAACATCGTGGATGGCAACCATCAGATGGAGCCAGGCATGCCGGAATCCTTCAACGTATTGTTGAAAGAAATCCGCTCGCTGGGTATCAACATCGAGTTGGAAGAGGAATAAGTTCCTCTTATTTCCAGCCCCGGTCGCCGGGGATGGTTGCAGGGCACAGGGGCGCTTAACTCCTTAACTGTCTGTTTAAATACAGATTTAAGAATAAGTTGAGCGCCCAACAGGTTTAACTCCGACAGGAGCCGATCCGTGAAAGACTTACTGAAGTTTCTGAAAGCACAAACTAAGACCGAAGAGTTTGATGCAATCAAAATAGCGCTGGCTTCGCCAGACATGATCCGTTCTTGGTCTTTCGGCGAAGTTAAAAAGCCGGAAACCATTAACTACCGTACGTTCAAACCAGAACGTGACGGCCTTTTCTGTGCCCGTATTTTCGGACCAGTAAAAGATTACGAATGCTTGTGCGGTAAGTACAAGCGTCTGAAACATCGCGGTGTCATTTGTGAAAAATGCGGCGTTGAAGTGACTCAGACTAAAGTGCGTCGTGAGCGTATGGGCCATATTGAACTGGCTTCTCCTACTGCGCATATCTGGTTCCTGAAATCACTGCCATCGCGTATCGGCCTATTGTTAGATATGCCATTACGTGACATCGAACGCGTACTGTACTTCGAATCTTATGTCGTTGTTGAAGGCGGTATGACTAATCTGGAGCGTCGTCAGATCCTGACTGAAGAGCAGTATCTGGATGCGCTGGAAGAGTTTGGTGATGAATTCGATGCCAAGATGGGTGCCGAAGCTATCCAGTCTCTGCTGAAAGGCATGGATCTGGAAGCTGAGTGTGAACAACTGCGCGAAGAGTTAAATGAAACCAACTCTGAAACCAAACGTAAAAAGCTGACCAAGCGCGTTAAGCTGCTGGAAGCGTTCATTCAATCTGGCAACAAACCAGAGTGGATGATCCTGACCGTATTACCGGTTCTTCCACCAGATTTACGTCCGCTGGTTCCGCTGGACGGTGGTCGTTTTGCGACTTCTGACCTGAACGATTTATATCGTCGCGTGATTAACCGTAACAACCGTCTGAAACGCCTGTTGGATCTGGCTGCGCCAGATATCATCGTACGTAACGAAAAACGTATGCTGCAGGAAGCGGTTGATGCGCTGTTAGATAACGGTCGTCGTGGGCGCGCTATCACCGGTTCTAACAAACGTCCTCTGAAATCTTTGGCCGATATGATCAAAGGTAAACAGGGTCGTTTCCGTCAGAACCTGTTAGGTAAGCGTGTTGACTACTCCGGTCGTTCTGTAATCACCGTAGGTCCATACCTGCGTCTGCATCAGTGCGGTCTGCCTAAGAAGATGGCATTAGAGCTGTTCAAACCGTTCATCTATGGCAAGTTGGAACTGCGTGGTCTAGCGACTACGATTAAAGCTGCTAAGAAGATGGTTGAGCGTGAAGAAGCCGTGGTATGGGATATCCTGGATGAAGTTATCCGCGAACACCCGGTACTGTTAAACCGTGCACCAACTCTGCACCGTTTAGGTATTCAGGCGTTTGAACCGGTACTGATCGAAGGTAAAGCGATCCAGTTGCACCCATTAGTGTGTGCGGCTTATAACGCCGACTTCGATGGTGACCAAATGGCGGTTCACGTACCGTTGACGCTGGAAGCCCAGCTGGAAGCGCGTGCGTTAATGATGTCTACCAACAACATCCTGTCTCCTGCGAACGGTGAGCCAATCATCGTACCATCTCAGGACGTTGTTTTGGGTCTGTACTACATGACCCGCGACAAAGTGAATGCGAAAGGCGAAGGCATGGTCCTGAGCGGACCTAAAGAAGCCGAGCGCGTATATCGTGCTGGCCACGCTGAGCTACATGCTCGCGTTAAAGTTCGTATCACTGAGTATGAAAAAAATGCTGAAGGCGAACTGGTTGCCAAAACTGGTCTGGTAGACACTACTGTTGGTCGTGCCATCCTGTGGATGATCGTACCAAAAGGTCTGCCTTACTCAATTATCAACCAGGCGTTAGGTAAGAAAGCCATTTCCAAGATGATTAACACTTGTTATCGCATCCTGGGTCTGAAACCTACCGTTATTTTTGCTGACCAGACGATGTATACCGGCTTTGCTTATGCAGCACGTTCCGGTGCGTCTGTAGGTATCGATGACATGGTGATCCCTGCTAAGAAAGCAGAGATCATCAATGAAGCCGAAACCGAAGTGGCAGAAATTCAGGAACAGTTCCAGTCTGGTCTGGTTACCGCCGGCGAACGTTATAACAAAGTTATCGATATCTGGGCTGCAGCTAACGAACGCGTAGCGAAAGCGATGATGGAAAACCTGTCTTCTGAAACCGTGATTAACCGTGACGGTGAAGAAGAGAAACAAGTTTCCTTCAACAGCATCTTTATGATGGCTGACTCCGGTGCACGGGGCTCGGCAGCACAGATTCGTCAGTTAGCGGGTATGCGTGGTCTGATGGCTAAGCCAGATGGCTCAATCATCGAAACCCCGATCACTGCGAACTTCCGTGAAGGTCTGAACGTACTCCAGTACTTCATCTCTACTCACGGTGCTCGTAAAGGTCTGGCGGATACCGCACTGAAAACAGCAAACTCCGGTTATTTGACTCGTCGTTTAGTTGACGTGGCACAGGATCTGGTGGTTATCGAAGACGACTGTGGAACTCACGATGGTATCGTGATGACACCAGTTATCGAAGGTGGCGACGTTAAAGAACCTCTGCGTGAGCGTGTATTAGGTCGTGTAACGGCTGAAGACGTTCTGAAGCCAGGTACTGCTGACATTCTGGTGCCGCGTAATACGCTATTGAATGAAAAATGGTGTGACCTGTTAGAAGAGCACTCTGTTGATATTATCAAGGTACGTTCTGTTGTTAGCTGTGATACCGATTTCGGTGTTTGTGCTAACTGTTACGGACGCGACCTGGCCCGTGGCCATATCATCAACAAAGGTGAAGCTATCGGTGTTATCGCCGCTCAGTCAATCGGTGAACCTGGTACACAGTTAACCATGCGTACGTTCCACATCGGTGGTGCGGCATCGCGTGCGGCTGCTGAGTCCAGTATCCAGGTGAAAAATACGGGTAACCTGAAGCTGAAAAACGCTAAGTTTGTTATCAACGCTGCTAACAAGCTGGTTATCACTTCACGTAATACTGAACTGACTTTAATCGATGAATTTGGTCGTACTAAAGAGAGCTATAAAGTACCTTACGGTGCAGTTATGGCGAAAGGCGATGGTGTTGGCGTTACCGGTGGCGAAACTGTCGCTAACTGGGATCCGCATACCATGCCAGTTATCTCTGAGGTAGGCGGTTTCATTCGCTTTACCGACATGGTTGATGGCCAGACGATTACTCGTCAAACCGACGAATTAACCGGTCTGTCTTCAATCGTTGTGCTGGAAGGTGCTGAACGTACTGGTAGTACCAAAGACCTGCGTCCTGCGCTGAAAATTATTGATGCTAAAGGTAATGATGTCCTGATTCCAGGTACTGATATGCCAGCTCAATACTTCTTACCGGGTAAAGCAATTATCCAGTTAGAAGATGGCGTAGAGATTAATCCTGGTGACACACTGGCGCGTATTCCTCAGGAATCTGGCGGTACTCGTGATATCACCGGTGGTCTGCCACGCGTTGCTGACCTGTTTGAAGCTCGTCGTCCGAAAGAGCCTGCGATTCTGGCTGAAATCAGCGGCGTGATCTCCTTCGGTAAAGAGACTAAAGGCAAACGTCGTCTGGTAATCACTCCGATGGATGGCAGCGAGCCATACGAAGAGATGATTCCTAAGTGGCGTCAGCTGAACGTGTTTGAAGGCGAACTGGTAGAACGCGGTGACGTTGTTTCTGATGGTCCTGAGTCTCCACATGACATCCTGCGTCTGCGTGGTGTACATGAAGTGACTCGTTACATCGTTAACGAAGTTCAGGAAGTTTACCGCTTACAGGGCGTTAAGATTAACGATAAACACATCGAAGTTATCGTTCGTCAGATGCTGCGTAAAGGTACTATCGTTCATCCGGGTAACACAGAGTTCCTGGAAGGCGAGCAAGCAGAATACTCTCGCATCAAGATTGCTAACCGCACTCTTGAAGCTGACGGTAAACTGGCTGCAACCTTTGCTCGTGACCTGTTAGGTATCACCAAAGCATCGTTGGCAACAGAGTCCTTCATCTCTGCGGCATCGTTCCAGGAAACAACGCGCGTGCTGACAGAAGCTGCCGTTGCTGGTAAGCGTGATGAGTTACGCGGTCTGAAAGAGAACGTTATCGTTGGTCGCCTGATTCCGGCGGGTACCGGTTATGCTTATCATCAGGATCGTGCGCGTCGCCGTCATGTTGAAGACGTTGCTGCACCTCAGGTTAGCGCAGAAGAAGCAACAGCCAACCTGGCTGAGCTACTGAATGCTGGTCTGGGTAGTGATGACGAATAATCAGCCCAATTAGCTGAGTAAAAAACCGCCCTTTGGGGCGGTTTTTTTATGCCTGATACCTGACGGTTTTTCCCGCCGGCAGTGAGAAAGGACTGAGGCATAACGAATAAAAGTTCTTATACGAAATGCCTCAGTATTACTGATGCAGAGCCGGGGGGAAATCAGTGGCCCTGATAAAGGCGTTAACAACCTTTACCCGGTGACTATATGTAATTTATTTTTCTCCTGTTATCACCGCAGGTTGATGTTGTGCAACATAGCGAAAATAATTTACGGTCATTTTGCTGTTTTCATTAACTTTGCGATCTATATTCCCGAAATATGCCCCAGATACCGATCCCAGTCTTTCCAGACCGGCTGTAACCCTTTCGCTATCAGCGCTTCGGCTACCCGCTGTGGAGAACGATTATCATGGGGTGAAAACTGTTCCAGCTCCGGCTTATTATCAGCATAACCACCGGGCTGAGTTTTTGAACCAGCGCTCACGCTATTAATCGCCAGAGGCACAACATGATCACGAAAGTGCGGTGATTCGCGGGTCGACAGAGAAAGCTCTACTTCCGGAGCAAACAGACGAAAAGCACAAATAAGCTGAACTAACTGAGCATCATCCATAAGCGATGCGGGTTCAGTTCCACCGGCACAAGGGCGAAGACAAGGAAAAGAGATAGAGTAACGACTTTGCCAGTAGCGCTTTTGTAGAAAATTCAGATGTTCAGCCAGATAGTAACTATCAGTACGCCAGTCGGCAGAAAGGCCGATTAACGTACCTAATCCAATTTTGTCTATGCCTGCATCCCCCAGCCTTTCTGGTGTTGCAAGCCGCCAGAAGAAGTCCTGTTTATTACCTCTCAGATGATGGAGTTGATAGGTGGGTCCATGATAGGTTTCCTGATAAACCATTACGGCATCCAGCCCTAACGTTTTTAGTTCAGCATACTCTTCAGTTTTTAGCGGTTGTACTTCCATCATGAGTGAGCTGAATTTTTGCCGAATATCAGGAAGATGATGGCGAAAGTAATCCATACCGACTTTTCCCTGATGCTCTCCGGTAACCAACAACAGATGTTTGTAACCCATGGCATTTAGCGCATGGCATTCCAGTGCAATCTCATCCTCATTTAATGTTTTACGCTTGATGCGATTGCTCATTGAAAAACCACAATAGCTACAGTCATTAGCGCAGAGGTTGGAAAGATACAGAGGGGCATAGAAGCTTACCGTATTGCCAAAACGCTGACGGGTAAGGCTCTGTGCTTCTTGTGCCATCTCTTCCAGATAAGGTAGCGCTGCCGGGGAAATCAGCGCCATAAAATCATTTAGTGTGCGCTGTTGATTGCCGAGTGCCTGTTCAACGTCTCTTGATGTTTTTCCGTACAAACTAAGGGAAATATCATCCCAGCCCAAATTTTGCCAGTGGTGACGAAATTCTGTTTTCATTTCACCTCCACCGCTTTGGACTTGAGAAAGTCGGTTAACGGGCTGGAAGCGGATGCATGACCATTATGGCGTATCGCCCCTAATCCGGCCTGTCTGGCTAAATGGCCAGCCTCAACTGCCAGTTTAAAAGCTTGCGCCATGTTTACCGGATCGTTGGCTACGGCAATGGCGGTATTAACCAATACTGCATCCGCTCCCATTTCCATCGCCTGAGCGGCGTGGCTTGGGCTGCCGATTCCTGCATCCACCACCACCGGAACACCAGACTGTTCAATAATGATTTTTAAAAACTCTTTGGTGACCAAACCTAAATTGGAACCAATGGGTGCACCTAATGGCATCACTGCGGCACAGCCAACATCTTCCAGGCGTTTACACAACACCGGATCGGCACCGCAATAGGGCAGTACAATGAATCCTTGTTTAACCAATTCCTCTGCTGCTTTTAGGGTTTCAATCGGGTCAGGCAGTAGATAGCGCGCGTCAGGGTGAATTTCCAGCTTAAGCCAATTAGTTTCCAGCGCTTCTCTGGCTAACTGAGCCGCAAAAATAGCCTCAGCGGCGGTTTTTGCTCCGGAGGTATTCGGCAACAGCCTGATGCCATGCTGCTGTAGTGGTGCCAAAATAGCATCACTGTTGCTATGAATATCGACCCGTTTCATTGCCATGGTAGCCAGTTCTGAGCCTGAAGCCGCAATAGCCTGCATCATCATATTTGAAGACGAAAACTTTCCGGTACCCACAAACAAACGTGAGGTAAATATTGTCTCTGCAATGGTTAACATATCAACCTCCTGCAATGGCTTGAAAAAGTAAAATCTCGTCGCCATCATGAAGTAAATGGCTATCCCACTGAGTTCGCGGGCATATTTGTTGATTAACGGCTACTGCCATACCCACCGTGGATTTATTTAACTGTTGGAGCAGAACTGACAGAGTAACTGGGGTTTCCACGCTAACCGGTGATTCATTCACCCTAATTTGCATATTGACCTCCACATACCTGACAGCCCGGATCGCGATGCAAGCGTAAAGTAGTCCACTGATGTTGTTTGCCATCAAATAGTTGCAGTTTGCCTTCCAACGCTGAACTTCCTCCAGCCAGCAGTTTTATTGCTTCCAGTGCCTGTAATGAGCCAATTGTTCCAACCATTGGACCAAGTACTCCGGCGGTACGGCAGTTACGTTCGGGTTCTTGTTGTTCAGGATAGAGGCAGGCATAACAGCCATGATCGAACGGGGGTTTGATAACCATTAGCTGCCCGCTAAAACTGACTGCACTGCCGCTGACCAGTGGAATACTATGTTGAATACAGGCGGCATTAACTGCATGACGGGTTGCCATGTTATCGCAGCAGTCCAGTACCAGATCGACCTGGGATAAGATTTGATTCAGATTCTCGCCGGTAAGTCTCCGGGTCAGAACTTGATAACGAATTTGTGGATTCAGCGCCTGTAACTGCTCTTTTGCCAGTTCGGCTTTAGAACGTTCAATATCCTGAGTACGGAACAGTATTTGACGCTGTAAATTAGTCAGATGAACCTTGTCGTCATCCGCCAATAATATGTTGCCTACGCCAGCTGCCGCCAGATAGAGCGATACCGGAGAGCCAAGCCCGCCCAGCCCCACGATCAATACTGTAGATTGTCTGAGTTTGATTTGCCCTTCCGGTCCTATATCCTCCAGCAGTAATTGACGGCTATAGCGCAAAAACTCGCTGTCGTTCAGCATAATTAACGCTCCTCGTGTTCGATTAATCGGAGCAGTTCTGCGGTGGCCTGACGCCAGTCCTGAGCTTTCGTTATTGCACTCACCACGGCGATGCTACCAACTCCGCAAGCCAATACTTCAGGTACCCGGTCGATACTGATACCGCCAATAGCAACGGTAGGATAATCAGGGATAGTGGCCACATGACGTTTTAGTTCAACTAATCCCTGTGGAGCCGAAGGCATGTCTTTGGTTTGGGTTGGAAAAATATGACCCAAGGCAATATAAGAAGGGCGAACAGCAACGGCTAGCGCCAGCTCCTGGTCATCATGGGTAGAAACGCCCAGACGCAGGCCCGCCTGATGAATGGCTCTGAGATCGGCTGTGAGTAAATCTTCTTGGCCAAGATGGACCCCATAAGCCTGATGTTTGACCGCCAGTCGCCAGTAATCATTGATAAACAGGCGTGCATTAAAGCGTTTTCCCAGCTCAATTGCCTGTTGAATAATATCTTCCACTTCGATGTCAGGCTGATCCTTAATACGTAACTGAATGGTGGTGACGCCTGCATTGAGCAAACGTTCAATCCAGCTCAGAGTATCAACTACCGGATAGAGCCCCAGCTTTTTCTCTGTAGGAGGAAATGGGATGTCGGGTAATGCTGAAAGATGGTTTAGAGCGGTATCAGCCATGAGAGTTTTCCTCCGTTATTGCGGTATCTGAGGCGGCAGGGTGATAAAGTTCGCTACCCTGAGCGCGAAAATTTTCTGACATTTCGTTCATTCCACTGGTTTTTACCAACAGCAGATTTTGTTGCGCCTGATCTTTGGCGAAATCCCTCACTTCCTGAGAAATTTTCATTGAACAGAACTTTGGTCCACACATTGAACAGAAGTGGGCAACTTTGCCGGAAGCCTGAGGTAATGTCTCATCGTGATAGGCTCGTGCGGTTTCCGGGTCGAGGGCCAGATTGAACTGATCTTCCCAACGGAATTCAAAGCGGGCTTTTGACATGGCGTTATCACGAATTTGTGCGCCAGGGTGTCCTTTCGCCAGATCGGCAGCATGAGCAGCTATTTTGTAGGTAATCAGTCCTTGCTTTACATCGTCTTTATTTGGCAGGCCAAGATGCTCTTTGGGAGTGACATAACAAAGCATGGCGCAGCCGAACCAACCAATCAGGGCGGCACCAATACCAGAGGTAAAATGGTCGTATCCCGGGGCGATATCGGTGGTCAGCGGGCCTAAGGTATAAAAAGGTGCTTCATGACAGTGTTCCAGCTCAAGGGTCATATTCTGGCGGATCATATGCATAGGAATATGGCCCGGGCCTTCAATCATCACCTGAACATCATACTCCCAGGCAATTTTAGTCAGTTCACCCAGCGTTTTCAGTTCTGCAAACTGGGCTTCATCGTTAGCATCCTGAATCGAGCCGGGGCGCAGGCCATCGCCCAGCGAAAGTGCAACATCATACTGGCTGCATAATTCACAAATTTCGCGAAAGTGTTGATAGAGAAAGTTCTCCTGATGATGGGAAAGGCACCATTTCGCCATGATGGAACCGCCTCGTGAGACAATACCCGTCAGACGATTGGCGGTCATTGGTACGTAACGTAGTAGTACTCCGGCGTGAATAGTGAAGTAATCAACCCCTTGTTCAGCCTGTTCGACCAGCGTATCTTTAAATACTTCCCAACTGAGGTTTTCAGCAACGCCGTTTACTTTTTCCAGCGCCTGATAAATAGGAACAGTGCCGATGGGTACCGGACTATTGCGGATAATCCATTCGCGGGTTTCATGGATATAACGACCGGTGGAGAGGTCCATCACCGTATCCGCTCCCCAGCGAGTAGACCAAACCAGCTTTTCTACTTCTTCTTCAATAGAAGAGGTCAACGCAGAATTACCGATATTGGCATTTACTTTCACCAGAAAGTTTCGGCCGATGATCATCGGTTCTGATTCCGGATGATTGATATTCAGAGGAATAATAGCCCGACCAGCCGCCACCTCATCACGGACAAATTCGGGGGTGATGTTGTCCGGCAATACCGCGCCAAAATTTTGTCCGGGATGCTGCTGCTTTAATACATCGGTACGAATGCCCTCCCGTCCCATATTTTCGCGAATGGCAATAAATTCCATTTCCGGCGTTACCATACCCGCTCTGGCATAGTGCAACTGGGTAACTCGTTTACCGGGTTTCGCTTTGCGAGGGGCGGGAAGGTGAGTGTAACGCAAGTGGTCTAAACCCTCGTCCGCCAGTCTCTTTTGGGTAAAGTGCGAACTAACCTGAGGTAATGGCTCAGTATCACCACGCTGTTCGATCCAGTTTTTTCGCAGCGCCGGTAACCCTTGTCGCACATCCAGCGTTGCCTGAGGGTCGCCATAAGGGCCAGAAGTATCGTAAACCGGAATCGGTTCATTATCCTGATATTCAGGCACCTCTTTGCTACCACCGATCAGCGTTGGCGATAACTGAATTTCACGCATAGGAACACGTAAATCTGTTTGTGAACCTTGCAGATAGATACGTTTTGAGTCGGGAAAGGCATTTCCCTGTAGCTGGTCAATAAATTGCTGCGCCTGAGCGCGTTGGGTTCTTCGGTTAGACATAGCAAACTCCTAATAAAATTAAGGATTGCTTGTCCGGAGTTCGGAGAGGGAGTAACGATAAAGCAGAAAAGGCGTTAAACAGTTTCAGTTTATCTGGAAGAAATTACTCTTGTTCCCTTCGCGGGTATTAGCCCGATCAGGTTCCGCGGATCCCGAATTAACGGTCTCAGCCTGTGTCACCAGGGTGGTACTAGGCACTCCGACAAGATTAATCACCAAAAACGGTGATGCAACACAGTATAAGTAAGCTAACAAAAACCACAAGTTTGTTTTTTGCGCCGGGTTTATACTTTAATGGTGCCAGTGAATGGCACCACGTTTAGTGATTATTTTGATGCAGCAGAAGAGTGATGGCTCAGCCAGCTGTTAGTGGCTTCCTGAATTAGTTTATCTTCCAGGGAGAAGCGTCTTTCCAGCAATTCGCCAACAGTTGAAAGATCTTCATGCAGTTGTAATATGGTGTCTTCGTTGATGCCCTTTTCGACATAATTATCGTAAAACGCCATAATCTTTTGAGTGTTCTCTTCTAATCTCGGGTAGGCTTTTTGGCCAATCAGCAGATTGGGGCTACTGGCACCTTCTTCCTGAATAATGACTTTGTCATAAATATGAAAATGACAAGAGGAGAGGTAGTCCACCAAATGGTGTCCAAAATCGATTAGGGCTTTTTCATCGAGAGGGATATTTTTTTCTTTGTTTGGCTTAATACCAACAAGACGGTAATAAGTAACCAGTAAGTTTTTACGTGATTCTAACCACTGATCAATCAGTTTAATTTTGCCGCCCACGCGCTCGGCTAAGCTTTCAAGTTGGTTTAGCATAGTGTTTCCAGAGTGATGGCTGTTAGTAAAATAGCAAGTTAAAGTAATGTAAATCTATTGTTGTCAGATTTCCAGTAAATTAAGAGGTTGAGCGAAACGGCTATGGAGCAACAACTACAAGGTAATGAATCAGGCTGGTGGTTATTGAGCCACGCCGGGAAGTTATGGCTGCCAAAAGGTGAGGTGCCTTATGGTAGTGCCAACGATTTTGGTTTGTCGGGAGAAAAGGCACATCGAATTGGCGAGTGGCAAAGTGAGTCAGTCTGGCTGGTGTGTAAAGAGCGCTCAAGAGAAATGGCTTCAGTTCGACAATTGCTAAATGAAGATAGAGGTTTGTTTCAGCTGGCAGGCAGAGCTGTTCAGTTAGAGGGGTTCTATCGGGCTCACCAGTTCTGTGGTTACTGCGGTCATCCAATGTATGTCAGCGAGCGCGAGTGGGCCTGTTTATGTGATAACTGTCGTCAACGCTACTATCCTCAAATAGCACCTTGTATTATTGTTGCGATACGCCGTGAAGACCGAATTTTGCTGGCGCAGCATAACCGCCATCGGGGTGGGATCTACACTGCACTGGCGGGTTTTGTCGAGGTAGGTGAAACGCTGGAACAAGCAGTAGCCAGAGAAGTGCAAGAAGAGAGTAATTTGCAGGTGACAAATCTGCGTTATATCTCTTCTCAACCCTGGCCATTTCCACACTCTCTGATGGTGGCTTATTTAGCTGATTATGCGAGTGGAGAGCTGAAAATCGATACTTCAGAATTACTGGATGCCGACTGGTTTCGTTATGACAATCTTCCTCAACTTCCGCCTCCTGGTACAGTAGCGCGTCGATTAATTGAAGATACCATCGCAATATGTCGATCTGAGCATGATTATTAGCATTTTGCCGACCAGTATATTGGGCAGATATAGTAATATGCCCTCTTTATATTGGAAGAGCTTGTTGCATGCTACAATGCGCGCAATACCAGAAGGATAAAAATAATGAATCAATTAAAAAACGATCGCTATCTGCGTGCGTTATTACGCCAACCTGTTGATGTAACTCCTGTCTGGATGATGCGTCAGGCAGGTCGTTATTTGCCTGAATATAAGGCAACCAGAGCAGAGGCCGGTGACTTTATGTCACTGTGTAAAAATGCTGAACTGGCTTGTGAAGTCACGTTACAGCCACTGCGTCGTTATGCGCTGGATGCGGCCATTTTGTTCTCCGATATTTTAACTATTCCTGATGCTATGGGATTGGGGCTTTACTTTGAAGCTGGTGAAGGTCCTCGTTTTGAACGTCCTATTACCTGCAAGGCGGATGTCGATAATCTACCGATTCCCGATCCGGAACAAGAATTAGCCTATGTGATGAACGCGGTGCGTACTATTCGTCGCAATCTGAAGGGCGAGGTTCCTCTCATTGGTTTTTCTGGCAGTCCCTGGACTCTGGCAACCTATATGGTTGAAGGTGGCAGCAGCAAAGCATTTACTAAAATCAAAAAGATGATGTATGCCGATGGACCCGTATTGCACAAGCTACTGGATAAGATTGCCGACAGCGTCATTTTATATCTGAATGCTCAGATTAAAGCGGGTGCTCAGTCAGTAATGATTTTTGATACCTGGGGGGGCGTATTAACCGGGCGCGATTATCTGGAGTTCTCACTGGCTTATATGCACAAAATCGTTGCTGGCTTGATTCGAGAAAATGAAGGCCGCAAAGTACCAGTAACATTGTTTACTAAAGGTGGCGGTCAATGGTTAGAAGCCATGGCGGCTACCGGTTGTGATGCGCTTGGTCTGGACTGGACTACCGATATTGCCGATGCCCGTAAGCGGGTGGGCGATCGCGTGGCGCTACAGGGAAATATGGATCCTTCTATGTTGTATGCTCCTCCAGCCAGAATTGAGCAGGAAGTAGCAACAATTCTTTCCGGATTTGGCCATGGTAACGGCCACGTATTTAATCTGGGCCATGGCATTCATCAGGATGTTCCACCTGAACATGCTGGTGCCTTTGTCGAAGCGGTTCATAAACTGTCTCGCGCCTATCATGATTGATACCGCTTCTTTGCGGGCAGAACAGTCGAAAAAAGCCCGGTTGATTGTTAAAGACGATCGGCTGGGTTTTACTGAGCCTGACTGGATAGCCGGTGCAGACGTTGGTTTTGAACAGGATGGAACTATAACCCGGGCTGCGATAGCTATTTTGAGCTATCCCGGGTTGGAATTGGTGGAATATCAGATTGCCCGAGTGCCAACAAATATTCCCTATATTCCCGGATTACTCTCTTTTCGCGAATGTCCTGCTTTACTGGCCGCATGGCAAAAGCTCACCATTAAGCCTCAGAACCGGGTGATTTGGCCGAACTGACTGATAAGAATGAATTTCTTGGTTGGGTATGGAATAGTAAAGCGCGTTGCAAGCCGCTGTATATTTCTGTTGGGCATCGAATTAGCCCGGATAGTGCACTGGTATGGGTAAAACGTTGTATGCGCGGCTATCGCCTGCCGGAACCAACCCGTTGGGCTGATGCTATAGCTTCAAGGCGTCCTGCGTTTTTACGCTGGTTGGCTGAACATCCAGAAAAAAGTATTGATTAAGCTACGGCTATTATAATTTGGGTATTTTCCCATCATATTGAATATTAATGAGATTTATTAATGCTACGTAACCCGATTCACAAACGTATGGAAAAGCTGACCGGCTGGCAGCACTACACTTTTATGGCCTGCTTATGTGAGCGTATGTATCCAAATTATCAGGCGTTTTGCCACCAGACCGGGTTTGCAGAGCCTCAAGTATATCGCCGTATTCTGGATTTGATTTGGGAAACGCTGGTGGTGAAGGGCGCGAAAGTAAATTTTGATAGCCAACTGGAGAAGCTGGAAGATATCATTCCAGATGCAGAACAATTTGATATGTATGGTGTTTATCCGGCCATTGATGCCTGTGTTGCACTGAGTGAGGTATTACACTCTCATTTAAGTGGTGAAACATTAGAACATGCTATAGCGGTGAGTGAGTTGTCAGTTCGTACGGTAGCGATGCTGGAAATGACGGAAGCTAATCGCGAAATGACCGACGATGAGCTAAAAGCCTTGCCACTCATTGAGCATGAATTTGATGTTCAGTGGGAAATATATCGCTTGCTGGTTGAATGCGAAGAGCGTGATATTGAGCTGATAAAAGGGCTAAGAGCGGACCTGAAAGAGGCCGCAACCAGCAATATTGGTATAAATTTAACACAATAGATGATAAAACGTGATTCAGAGCTTAAATAATAGCATGTTAAGGCTTCACAGCCGCCCTCTATTGGTCTACATTTGTCTTGCCTTTGAAAGGTGGCTATCGAGACGCTCAGGCTAAGGGTTTAGAAATTTTCTTTTCCCGCCCGTATTCGATACATTGCATGCCATAAAACACATTGTAAGGATAATTTATGAACAAGACTCAACTGATTGACGTAATTGCAGACAAGGCTGGTATTACTAAAGCTCAGGCCAAAGCGGCTCTGGAATCAACCTTAGGCGCAATTACTGAGTCTCTGAAAGATGGTGACCCAGTACAACTGGTTGGTTTTGGTACATTTAAAGTGAATCATCGTAATGCCCGTACTGGTCGTAACCCACAGACTGGTAAAGAAATCAAAATTGCTGCAGCTAATGTTCCAGCATTTGTTTCTGGCAAAGCGCTGAAAGAAGCTGTTAAGAAGTAATTAACAGCCACTTAATGAGATAAAAAAAGGGGCGGATTGGCCCCTTTTATTATATTCAGACCATGATAAAACGATTGATTGTTATAAGTAGTCTGATTCTTGTGGGATGCAGTACTTCACCAAAAGATCCTACCCTAAGTGCCTCTGGCTATATTGCCACTGATGGCATGATGAGAATCTGGACTAAAATCAGCGGCGAAGGGCAGCCCATGCGGCTGATGAGTGTATATACGCCTTATACCGGCAGCACTGTCTCCACTTATTATGAATACTCGGCAGGTAAAGTAAGTTTGATCCGCCGTGAAGTTCAAACATCTGATGGCTATCCTAAAGAATTAATGCGTCTGGATAGCGAAGGTAACCCCAGTTTTATGCAGCGCCAACTGGCGGATCGCAATGAGCAACTCTCTGCAGATGATATTCTAAGATTAAAATATGAAGAGCAGCGAATTCTGACAACCAGTGAGTCGCTTGATGCCGGTAAGATTATCTTGCATCAAGGCTATATTAAAAACGGTGAAGTTATTACCTGTGCCGGCGAAGCGGTAAATCCAGTATTTTCATATGAACAGCAGTCATGGATTGAAAAGCGAGTCCGTAACGGCGGCTTTATCAGTCTGGCGTGGTTAGATGCGCCGCGAGGAATACAGTTGTTGCTGGTGGCGAATGAGAATTTTTGTTCGTGGGAGCCGAAGCTGGAGACGTTTTGAGAGTGATGGGGTCTTTTAATCAGCTTTAGAGAATATTCCGGCCGTAATGGCGATGTTGCATATATCATCCCGGCGATCGGCCGGAAGACCATCTGTACTTAGCTTCAGCTTGCGTCGGGCCTAGTCCGCCTAGGGGCGCTCCGGCAGCTAAAGCTGCTACGACCCCAACGGCGGCCTCTCCCTCCGTTTGAAATCTGTTAAATTGAATAGCAAAAGGTCGCCATATGGCGACCTTTTGTGTTACTGACGTAATGAATTACTTCTGGTTTTCGCGTTCGATGGCGCGATAGCCGATATCTTTACGGTAGAGGCAGCCGTCCCATTGGATTTGTGCAGCAATTTCGTAAGCCCGGCGTTGGGCTTCGGCAACGCTGTTTCCTAATGCGGTCGCGCAGAGTACGCGTCCACCTTGGGTTACAACATGACACTCTTTCAAGCTGGTACCCGCATGGAAAACTTTGCCGTCTTCCATTTCTTGTTGTGGCAACCCTGTAATTACATCGTTGGTACGGTAATCACCAGGATAACCGCCAGCGGCCAGAACCACACCCAGCGATGCACGCGGATCCCAATGGGAAGTTTTTTCATTTAGCTTGCCTTCCACACCGGCCAGGCAAAGCTCGATCAGATCGGACTGCATACGTAGCATGATAGGCTGAGTTTCTGGATCGCCGAAACGGCAATTAAACTCGATTACCTTAGGCTGACCAGCATCGTCAATCATTAATCCGGCATACAGGAAACCAGTATAGGTGTTACCTTCCGCCTCCATACCTTTTACCGTAGGCCAGATAACCTGATCCATGATGCGTTGATGGACTTCATCAGTCACTACTGGTGCTGGTGAGTAAGCACCCATCCCACCCGTATTGGGGCCAGTATCACCATCATAAGCACGTTTATGGTCCTGACTGGTTGCCATTGGAACGACATTTTTGCCGTCGACCATCACAATAAAGCTGGCTTCTTCACCAGTGAGAAACTCCTCAACTACGATACGATGGCCTGCGTCACCAAAGGCATTGCCTTCCAGCATATCTTTAGCTGCCTCTTCGGCTTCTTCCAGAGTCATTGCCACAATAACGCCTTTACCAGCCGCCAGACCATCGGCCTTAATCACGATAGGTGCACCTTTGGCGCGAATATAAGCGAGTGCCTGATTGAGGTCGGTAAAGTTCTGGTATTCCGCACTGGGAATATGATTACGTGCCAGAAAATCTTTGGTGAAGGCTTTTGAGCCTTCAAGCTGAGCAGCTGTCTGAGTTGGGCCAAAGATTTTTAGCCCAACTTTGCGAAAAGCATCAACCACGCCTTTAACCAGCGGTGCTTCCGGGCCAACAATAGTTAAACCGATATTTTCTTTTTGGGCGAAATGTACCAGAGCATCAATATCTGTTGCGGCGATTGCCACATTAATCAGATTTGGTTCCAGTTCAGTACCGGCATTGCCGGGAGCAACGAATACCTTATCAGCCAGCGGTGACTGGGCTGCTTTCCATGCTAAAGCATGCTCTCGTCCACCATTACCAATAATTAATATGTTCATCTTTCTGGCTCCGTGTAAATGTCGAAATTCAGTTACTGGTATTAGTGACGGAAATGGCGCATGTCAGTAAAGATCATTGCAATTCCATGTTCATTGGCAGCAGCAATAACCTCGTCATCACGAATAGAACCACCTGGTTGAATAACGCAGGTAATACCTACAGCTGCAGCGGCATCAATACCATCGCGGAACGGGAAGAATGCATCGGAAGCCATAACAGCCTCAGCAACCTGTAAATTTTCATCTTCCGCTTTAATTCCGGCAATTTTCGCTGAATAGACGCGACTCATTTGGCCTGCACCTATACCGATAGTCATATTGTCGCGGGCATAAACAATGGCGTTAGATTTAACAAACTTGGCTACTTTCCAGCAGAACAGCGCATCACGCAGCTCTTTTTCTGTTGGCTGGCGGGTAGTAACGACTTTCAGATCGGCCTGACTAACCATGCCAAGGTCGCGGTCCTGAACCAGTAAGCCACCATTAACACGTTTAAAATCTAATCCGGCAATCCGGGCGTCCCACTGACCGCATTCCAGTACACGAATGTTTTGCTTCGGAGCTAAAACTTCCAGCGCAGCTGCACTTACTGATGGAGCAATAATAACTTCCACAAACTGACGGCTGATAATAGCTTCAGCGGTTTTGGCATCCAGTTCCTGGTTAAAGGCAATGATGCCGCCGAAGGCTGAAGTAGGATCGGTTAAATAGGCGCGCTCATAGGCATGAAGAATATTATCCCCTAACGCAACGCCGCATGGATTAGCATGCTTAACAATGACACAGGCTGGTTGAGTAAACTCTTTAACACACTCTAAAGCAGCATCGGTATCCGCAATATTGTTATAGGAGAGGGCTTTACCCTGAAGTTGTTGAGCAGTAGCAACGGATGCTTCTTTTACTGTTTCTTCAACATAGAATGCGGCTTGTTGATGACTGTTTTCACCATAGCGCATATCTTGCTTTTTAATGTACTGGAGATTGAGCGTGCGAGGGAAGCGGCCAGATGGTTTATCGGTTTCACCATAATATGGAGTAACCAGAGAACCAAAGTAGTTAGCAATCATGCCGTCATAAGCTGCGGTATGTTCAAAAGCACGAATCGCCAGATCAAAACGCGTCTCGTAGCTTAATCCATTATTGGTGTTATCCATTTCACTGATGATATCGCTGTAATCACTACTGTTAACTACGATAGCGACATCTTTATGGTTTTTGGCGGCAGAGCGAACCATGGTTGGGCCGCCAATATCAATGTTTTCTACTGCATCGGCCAGAGAGCAATCTTTACGGGCAACTGTTTGAGCGAAAGGATAGAGATTAACAACTACCATATCAATTGGCTCAATGGCATGTTTTGCCATCACTTCATCATCAATACCTCTGCGCCCCAAAATGCCGCCGTGTACTTTAGGGTGCAAGGTCTTAACTCTGCCATCCATCATTTCGGGAAAGCCGGTGTAGTCAGAAACTTCCGTTACCGCAAGACCCGCTTCTGCCAGCAGTTTTGCTGTTCCCCCGGTGGAGAGCAGTTCAACACCACGCTGTGATAGCGCCTGGGCGAACTCAACAATGCCAGTTTTATCGGAAACGCTGAGAAGGGCGCGACGGATAGGACGATGTGATTGCATAGCTGATAATTTCCTGTTGGCTTTTTCAGAGTGAAAACATAGTAGATATAAAAGGATGAATTCAAGATAACAAAATAGTGAACCGAATGGTGGGATATCACCATCGATTTACACTCAAATTTTTATGGGCGTAATTGTAACGAAAACGATTGCGTCATGCCCGATATATTTTCCCCTTTTTCTGTTTCTGTGGATAACTCTGTGTGCAAGTCGGTATAAAGTGGGGTTTTGCTGTGGAATGCAGCAAACAGAACATTTTTCTCTATTTATCTCTTGCAGGCGACAAGAAACTCCCTATAATGCGCCTCCATCGAACGGAGATGTACAAACTTACATATTCTGGTTCGACTTCTCTTAAGTGAGAAACAAAAAAGAGTGAATGAACTCATTGACTCTGAAACGGATTCGCGTAATATACGCAGCCCGTGCCGCGGGAAGCGCAGCTTTCTGTCGGCCATGCTCTTTAACAATTTATCAGACAATCTGTGTGGGCACTCACAAGACGGTATCTCACGTCATTGCACTTCGGTGTAACGACACAAAAAATACCAAGTCTTAAAGAGTGACCAGACAGTAATTCATTTGAATTATTGAAAGTAATCTTTGAGCATCAAGCTGTTAATTGAAGAGTTTGATCATGGCTCAGATTGAACGCTGGCGGCAGGCCTAACACATGCAAGTCGAACGGTAGCACAGGGGAGCTTGCTCCCCGGGTGACGAGTGGCGGACGGGTGAGTAATGCCTGGGAAACTGCCCGATGGAGGGGGATAACTACTGGAAACGGTAGCTAATACCGCATAATGTCTTCGGACCAAAGTGGGGGACCTTCGGGCCTCACACCATCGGATGTGCCCAGGTGGGATTAGCTTGTAGGTGAGGTAATGGCTCACCTAGGCGACGATCCCTAGCTGGTCTGAGAGGATGACCAGCCACACTGGGACTGAGACACGGCCCAGACTCCTACGGGAGGCAGCAGTGGGGAATATTGCACAATGGGGGAAACCCTGATGCAGCCATGCCGCGTGTGTGAAGAAGGCCTTAGGGTTGTAAAGCACTTTCAGTGGGGAGGAAGGATGTGAAGTTAATAGCTTCATGTATTGACGTTACCCACAGAAGAAGCACCGGCTAACTCCGTGCCAGCAGCCGCGGTAATACGGAGGGTGCAAGCGTTAATCGGAATTACTGGGCGTAAAGCGCACGCAGGCGGTCTGCCAAGTCGGATGTGAAATCCCCGGGCTTAACCTGGGAACTGCATCCGAAACTGGCAGGCTAGAGTCTTGTAGAGGGGGGTAGAATTCCATGTGTAGCGGTGAAATGCGTAGAGATGTGGAGGAATACCGGTGGCGAAGGCGGCCCCCTGGACAAAGACTGACGCTCAGGTGCGAAAGCGTGGGGAGCAAACAGGATTAGATACCCTGGTAGTCCACGCTGTAAACGATGTCGACTTGGAGGTTGTTCCCTTGAGGAGTGGCTTCCGGAGCTAACGCGTTAAGTCGACCGCCTGGGGAGTACGGCCGCAAGGTTAAAACTCAAATGAATTGACGGGGGCCCGCACAAGCGGTGGAGCATGTGGTTTAATTCGATGCAACGCGAAGAACCTTACCTACTCTTGACATCCAGAGAAGTTTGCAGAGATGCGAATGTGCCTTCGGGAACTCTGAGACAGGTGCTGCATGGCTGTCGTCAGCTCGTGTTGTGAAATGTTGGGTTAAGTCCCGCAACGAGCGCAACCCCTATCCTTTGTTGCCAGCGCGTAATGGTGGGAACTCAAAGGAGACTGCCGGTGATAAACCGGAGGAAGGTGGGGATGACGTCAAGTCATCATGGCCCTTACGAGTAGGGCTACACACGTGCTACAATGGCGTATACAAAGAGAAGCTACCTCGCGAGAGCATGCGGACCTCATAAAGTACGTCGTAGTCCGGATTGGAGTCTGCAACTCGACTCCATGAAGTCGGAATCGCTAGTAATCGTAGATCAGAATGCTACGGTGAATACGTTCCCGGGCCTTGTACACACCGCCCGTCACACCATGGGAGTGGGTTGCAAAAGAAGTAGGTAGCTTAACCTTCGGGAGGGCGCTTACCACTTTGTGATTCATGACTGGGGTGAAGTCGT
Source organism: Limnobaculum xujianqingii (assembly GCF_013394855.1). Taxonomy (NCBI): domain Bacteria; kingdom Pseudomonadati; phylum Pseudomonadota; class Gammaproteobacteria; order Enterobacterales; family Budviciaceae; genus Limnobaculum; species Limnobaculum xujianqingii. Next base: position 1,458,050 of record NZ_JABMLK010000002.1, read on the forward strand.
AACAAGGTAACCGTAGGGGAACCTGCGGTTGGATCACCTCCTTACCTGAAAGATACTGATTGAGTGCAGTGTCCACACAGATTGTCTGATGAAATGAAAAGAGAGCAAAGCGTCTGCGAAGCTGACATATCTGTGTCCCCTTCGTCTAGAGGCCTAGGACACCGCCCTTTCACGGCGGTAACAGGGGTTCGAATCCCCTAGGGGACGCCACTTGCTGATGATGGGTGAAAGACATTGTCGATGAATATCTCAAAACTGATTTCGCTGTATTCACAGCCCAGTCATGTTTGAGATATTTGCTCTTTAACAATCCGGAACAAGCTGAAATTTGAATCCTCAGCCAATAGTGAGTAATACACTGACACTAATTGGACTGAGCGAGTCTCTCAATTGTTTACGACTTTAGAATGTTGTCTTTCGAGACACCTTCGGGTTGTGAGGTTAAGTGACTAAGCGTACACGGTGGATGCCTAGGCAGTCAGAGGCGATGAAGGGCGTGCTAATCTGCGATAAGCGTCGGTAAGGTGATATGAACCGTAATAACCGGCGATACCCGAATGGGGAAACCCAGTGCAATTCGTTGCACTATCATACGATGAATACATAGTCGTATGAGGCGAACCGGGGGAACTGAAACATCTAAGTACCCCGAGGAAAAGAAATCAACCGAGATTCCCCCAGTAGCGGCGAGCGAACGGGGAGGAGCCCAGAACCTGAATCAGTTTGTGTGTTAGTGGAAGCGTCTGGAAAGTCGCACGGTACAGGGTGATAGTCCCGTACACCAAAATGCACAGATTGTGAGTTCGATGAGTAAGGCGGGACACGTGACATCCTGTCTGAATATGGGGGGACCATCCTCCAAGGCTAAATACTCCTGACTGACCGATAGTGAACCAGTACCGTGAGGGAAAGGCGAAAAGAACCCCGGCGAGGGGAGTGAAACAGAACCTGAAACCGTGTACGTACAAGCAGTGGGAGCACTCTTTATGGGTGTGACTGCGTACCTTTTGTATAATGGGTCAGCGACTTATATTTTGTAGCAAGGTTAACCGAATAGGGGAGCCGTAGGGAAACCGAGTCTTAACTGGGCGTATAGTTGCAAGGTATAGACCCGAAACCCGGTGATCTAGCCATGGGCAGGTTGAAGGTTGGGTAACACTAACTGGAGGACCGAACCGACTAATGTTGAAAAATTAGCGGATGACCTGTGGCTGGGGGTGAAAGGCCAATCAAACCGGGAGATAGCTGGTTCTCCCCGAAAGCTATTTAGGTAGCGCCTCGTGAACTCATCTTCGGGGGTAGAGCACTGTTTCGACTAGGGGGCCATCCCGGCTTACCAACTCGATGCAAACTCCGAATACCGAAGAATGTTATCACGGGAGACACACGGCGGGTGCTAACGTCCGTCGTGAAGAGGGAAACAACCCAGACCGCCAGCTAAGGTCCCAAAGTCATGGTTAAGTGGGAAACGATGTGGGAAGGCACAGACAGCCAGGATGTTGGCTTAGAAGCAGCCATCATTTAAAGAAAGCGTAATAGCTCACTGGTCGAGTCGGCCTGCGCGGAAGATGTAACGGGGCTAAACCATGCACCGAAGCTGCGGCAGCGATACGAAAGTATTGTTGGGTAGGGGAGCGTTCTGTAAGCCTGCGAAGGTGGACTGTGAGGTCTGCTGGAGGTATCAGAAGTGCGAATGCTGACATAAGTAACGATAAAGCGGGTGAAAAGCCCGCTCGCCGGAAGACCAAGGGTTCCTGTCCAACGTTAATCGGGGCAGGGTGAGTCGACCCCTAAGGCGAGGCCGAAAGGCGTAGTCGATGGGAAACAGGTTAATATTCCTGTACTTGGTGTTACTGCGAAGGGGGGACGAAGAAGGCTAGGCTATCCGGGCGACGGTTGTCCCGGTTTAAGCGTGTAGGTGGGTTGACCAGGTAAATCCGGTTGGCTGTTAACACTGAGGCGTGATGACGAGCCACTACGGTGGTGAAGTAGTTGATGCCCTGCTTCCAGGAAAAGCCTCTAAGCTCCAGGTAACATTAAATCGTACCCCAAACCGACACAGGTGGTCAGGTAGAGAATACTCAGGCGCTTGAGAGAACTCGGGTGAAGGAACTAGGCAAAATGGTGCCGTAACTTCGGGAGAAGGCACGCTGGCATTAGGTGAAGTCCCCTGCGGATGGAGCTGAAGCCAGTCGAAGATACCAGCTGGCTGCAACTGTTTATTAAAAACACAGCACTGTGCAAACACGAAAGTGGACGTATACGGTGTGACGCCTGCCCGGTGCTGGAAGGTTAATTGATGGGGTTAGCGTAAGCGAAGCTCTTGATCGAAGCCCCAGTAAACGGCGGCCGTAACTATAACGGTCCTAAGGTAGCGAAATTCCTTGTCGGGTAAGTTCCGACCTGCACGAATGGCGTAATGATGGCCAGGCTGTCTCCACCCGAGACTCAGTGAAATTGAACTCGCAGTGAAGATGCTGTGTACCCGCGGCAAGACGGAAAGACCCCGTGAACCTTTACTATAGCTTGACACTGAACATTGAGCCTTGATGTGTAGGATAGGTGGGAGGCTTTGAAGCGGTGACGCCAGTCATCGTGGAGCCAACCTTGAAATACCACCCTTTAATGTTTGATGTTCTAACTTTGGCCCGTAATCCGGGTTGAGGACAGTGTCTGGTGGGTAGTTTGACTGGGGCGGTCTCCTCCCAAAGAGTAACGGAGGAGCACGAAGGTTAGCTAATCACGGTCGGACATCGTGAGGTTAGTGCAATGGCATAAGCTAGCTTGACTGCGAGAGTGACGGCTCGAGCAGGTACGAAAGTAGGTCATAGTGATCCGGTGGTTCTGAATGGAAGGGCCATCGCTCAACGGATAAAAGGTACTCCGGGGATAACAGGCTGATACCGCCCAAGAGTTCATATCGACGGCGGTGTTTGGCACCTCGATGTCGGCTCATCACATCCTGGGGCTGAAGTAGGTCCCAAGGGTACGGCTGTTCGCCGTTTAAAGTGGTACGCGAGCTGGGTTTAGAACGTCGTGAGACAGTTCGGTCCCTATCTGCCGTGGGCGCTGGAAGATTGAGAGGGGTTGCTCCTAGTACGAGAGGACCGGAGTGAACGCACCACTGGTGTTCGGGTTGTCATGCCAATGGCATTGCCCGGTAGCTACGTGCGGAAAAGATAACCGCTGAAAGCATCTAAGCGGGAAACTTGCCTCGAGATGAGTCTTCCCTTGGACTTTAAGTCCACTGAAGGAACGTTAAAGACTATGACGTTGATAGGTCGGGTGTGTAAGCGTAGCGATACGTTGAGCTAACCGATACTAATGAACCGTGAGACTTAACCTTACAACACCGAAGGTGTTTTGGGATTGAGAGAGTAAAGAAGTCAGATTTCAGCGAATGTTCAGGATTGGAATGAATGGTTGTGTGCGATAGTGATATTGAATGCAACGGTTCATGAAACAGAATATGCCTGGCGGCGATAGCGCGGTGGTCCCACCTGACCCCATGCCGAACTCAGAAGTGAAACGCCGTAGCGCCGATGGTAGTGTGGGGCTTCCCCATGCGAGAGTAGGGAACTGCCAGGCTTTCATTAAGAAGAACCCTCAGCGAAAGCTGGGGGTTTTTTGCTTTGATGGTGATGCAATTTGCTACTTTAAACAACAAGAAACCCCTCAGTTTTCACTGAGGGGTTTCTTGTTATATTCCGTTATAAAAGTTATTCAGCCACATCTTCTAATCATTCCATAAATTGAAGTTTTTTCATTTCAAGCATTCCATTTGAGTATAACAATTCTGGTTTTTATCCCTAAATTTCCATCCATCTGTAATAAATAGCTTTTTATTTTGAATTCCATTTCCCTGTGATGAATTTTATATAACCAAATATTTTTTATCCTCTCGACATGATAATAAAAAGACGCTATCTTTAGCGGTATAGAAGTCTAAATGTATAAACGTATAAATGGATATTTGAGGATCAAGCAATGCCAATTCGTATACCTGATGAACTACCAGCCGTTAATGTTTTACGTGAGGAGAACGTCTTTGTTATGACGTCTACTCGCGCCAGCCATCAGGATATCCGTCCGCTTAAGATTCTTATCCTTAATCTGATGCCAAAGAAAATTGAAACTGAAAATCAGTTTCTACGTCTGCTATCCAACTCCCCGTTACAATTAGATATTCAGCTGTTGAGAATTGATTGTCATGAGTCGAAAAATACTCCAACAGAGCATCTGAATAATTTCTACTGTAACTTTGAAGATATTCAGGATCAGAACTTTGATGGGTTGATTGTTACCGGTGCGCCACTGGGGCTGGTTGAGTTTAAGGATGTGGCCTACTGGGCTCAGATAGAGAAGATAACCAATTGGGCTAAAGCTCATGTGACGTCGACTCTGTTTGTTTGTTGGGCCGTACAGGCGGCATTGAATATTCTCTATGACATTCCTAAACTGACCATGAGTGAGAAGCTGTCAGGTGTTTATTGGCATAACGTAGTGGCACCACTGGCCCCGTTAGCCCGCGGTTTTGACGATCGTTTCTTAGCTCCACATTCTCGCTATGCCAGTTTTCCGTCAGATATTATTCGTCAGCAAACCGATTTGGAGATTTATGCTGAGTCGGAACAAACCGGAGCTTATCTGTTTGCCAGCAAAGAACGCCGCTTTGCGTTTGCTACCGGTCATCCTGAATATGATGCAGGAACCTTGTCTGCCGAGTATTTTCGCGATCGTGATGCGGGGCTGGATCCTACCGTTCCTGAGAACTATTTCCCTGAAGACAACCCTGACCGGGCACCGGTGGCATCCTGGAGAAGCCATGGTTACCTGTTATTTAATAACTGGTTGAATTACTTTGTCTATCAGAGAACACCATTCGATCTGCGTCAGATGAATCCTACATTGGATTAGTTTTTCATAATCTGTGCATATCAGGCAAATTCAGCCTATAACTATATGATTTAAAATTGATGCCATTAGACTGGCATAGCGCTTTATTAACGAGATAAATGTGATGACCAAGACAGAGCAACTACATCAGCAGCTTACTAAACGAATTCTGGTTCTGGATGGCGGAATGGGAACCATGATCCAAAGCTATAAGCTGGGTGAGGAAGACTATCGTGGTACACGTTTTTCTGACTGGAAAAGCGATCTTAAAGGTAATAATGACTTACTGGTATTAACCAAACCTGACGTGATCTCAGCAATTCATCATGCTTATCTTGAAGCTGGCGCAGATATACTTGAAACCAATACCTTCAATGCGACATCAATTGCGATGGCTGACTACCATATGGAGTCACTATCTGCGGAGATTAACTATGAAGGCGCTCGTTTAGCCAGGTTATGTGCTGATGAGTGGACGACGAAAACACCGGACAAGCCACGTTACGTGGCTGGCATCTTAGGGCCAACCAACCGTACCGCTTCTATATCACCAAATGTGAACGATCCTGCTTTTCGTAATGTTACCTTTGATCAATTAGTTGAAGCTTATAGAGAATCGACCAGAGCGTTAATTCAGGGTGGTGTCGATATCATTATGATAGAGACAATTTTTGATACCCTGAATGCTAAAGCAGCTATTTTTGCAGTTGAAGACATCTTTGAAGAGCTGAATGTTGTGTTGCCTGTAATGATCTCCGGGACTATTACTGATGCTTCCGGTCGTACATTATCAGGTCAGACTACGGAGGCCTTCTACAATTCATTACGTCACGTCAGACCGCTTTCTTTTGGTCTGAACTGTGCTCTGGGGCCGGATGAGTTACGTCAATATGTGGCAGAGCTTTCACGGATCTCTGAATATTTTGTATCAGTTCACCCCAATGCCGGCCTGCCTAATGCATTCGGTGAGTATGATCTTGGCCCTGAAGATATGGCTGTTCAGATTGAGGAATGGGCAAAATCGGGGTTTGTGAATATTGTCGGAGGATGTTGTGGAACCACTCCGGCTCATATTGCGGCCATTAGTAAGGTTCTGGAGACTGTCTCACCCCGCCCACTGCCGGAGATTCCTGTAGCTTGCCGTTTGTCCGGACTGGAGCCACTGGCAATCGATGCGAATACTCTGTTTGTTAACGTGGGTGAGCGTACCAACGTGACTGGTTCAGCCCGTTTCAAACGACTCATTAAAGAAGAAAAATATAACGAAGCATTAGAAGTCGCACTTCAGCAGGTAGAGAGTGGTGCCCAGATTATTGATATCAATATGGATGAGGGCATGTTAGATGCTGAGGCAGCGATGGTGCGCTTCCTCAATTTGATTGCCGGTGAACCAGACATCGCTCGAGTTCCTATTATGATTGACTCCTCTAAGTGGGAAGTTATCGAGAAAGGCCTGAAGTGTATTCAGGGAAAGGGCATTGTTAACTCGATCTCTATGAAAGAAGGGGAAGAGAAGTTTATTCAGCAGGCTCGTCTGGTTCGTCGTTATGGTGCCGCGATGGTAGTGATGGCATTTGATGAAGATGGACAGGCCGATACTCGTGCCCGAAAGATTGAGATATGCCGCCGTGCTTATCGTATTTTGACTGAGGTAGTTGGTTTTCCGGCAGAAGATATTATCTTTGACCCGAACATTTTTGCCGTTGCCACCGGTATTGAAGAACATAATAACTACGCGGTGGATTTTATTCAGGCCTGTGGTGATATTAAGGCAGAGCTGCCACATGCTTTGATTTCTGGTGGTGTTTCTAATGTCTCTTTCTCATTCAGGGGCAATGACCCTGTTCGCGAAGCGATACATGCGGTATTTCTTTATCATGCCATTAAGAACGGCATGGATATGGGGATTGTAAATGCAGGACAGCTGGCTATTTATGATGATTTACCCGCGGAGCTAAAAGATGCGGTAGAAGATGTCATTCTTAACCGCCGTACCGATGGTACAGAACGTTTACTGGCCTTGGCAGAAAAGTATCGTGGTAGTGCCGGAGATGCGGAAGCAGATAAACAACAGGCGGAGTGGCGTGGCTGGCCAGTTACGAAACGACTGGAATATGCACTGGTTAAAGGTATCACCGAGTTTATTGAGATAGATACGGAAGAAGCTCGCCAACAGGTTGATTTACCATTAGAAGTGATAGAAGGGCCGCTAATGGGCGGAATGAACATCGTTGGCGATCTGTTTGGTGAAGGCAAAATGTTTTTACCACAGGTAGTTAAGTCAGCTCGAGTCATGAAGCAAGCTGTAGCCTATCTGGAACCTTACATTGAGGCTAGCAAACAGAAGGGATCTGCCGCCGGTAAAATCTTACTGGCAACGGTGAAAGGGGATGTTCACGACATCGGTAAGAACATTGTTGGTGTGGTATTGCAATGTAATAACTATGAAATTATCGACTTAGGTGTGATGGTTCCAACTGAGAAGATTTTAAAAACTGCCCGGGAAGAGAAGGTAGATATTATTGGTCTGTCTGGTCTGATTACTCCTTCTCTGGATGAGATGGTCAATGTGGCTAAAGAGATGGAACGTCAGGGATTCTCTCTGCCGCTGTTGATTGGTGGAGCAACCACGTCAAAAGCGCATACGGCAGTTAAAATCGAGCAGAACTACAGTGGCCCAACGGTCTATGTGCAAAATGCTTCCCGTAGCGTAGGCGTTTGTTCAGCCCTGCTTTCCGATATGCAACGAGACGGTTTTGTTGAACGTACTCGTAAAGAGTATGAAACCGTCAGAATCCAGCATGCACGCAAAAAACCAAGAACGGCACCGGTTAGCTTACAGGCCGCCAGAGATAATGGTTGGGAATGTGATTGGGATAATTACACCCCTCCGGTGGCTAAACATTTGGGTGTTCGGCAGGTAGAGGCCTCTATTGAAACCTTAAGGAATTATATCGACTGGACACCTTTCTTCATGACATGGTCGCTGGCGGGAAAATATCCACGAATTCTCGAGGATGAGATTGTTGGAGAAGAAGCTAAGCGCTTGTTTAACGATGCCAATGAACTGTTGGATAAACTCTCTCAAAATAACGTATTAACTCCAAAAGGTATCATGGGAATTTTTCCGGCAAACCGGGTCGGTGATGATGTTGAGATTTATGCTGATGAAACTCGCCAGCAGGTTATTAATGTCAGTCATCATCTTCGTCAGCAGACTGAAAAAACAGATTTTCCTAACTATTGCCTGGCCGACTTTGTGGCACCAAAACAGAGTGGAAAAGCGGATTATTTAGGGGCATTTGCAGTAACAGGTGGTCTGGAGGAAGATACTTTAGCGGATGCTTATGAAGCTCAACATGATGATTATAACAAGATCATGATTAAAGCTTTGGCAGACCGTTTAGCCGAAGGATTTGCTGAATATTTGCATGAGCAAGTACGTAAAGAGATCTGGGGATATGCAGAAAGTGAAAACCTGACTAATGAAGAGTTAATCAGGGAAAATTATCAGGGTATTCGCCCTGCACCTGGCTATGCAGCTTGCCCGGAACATACGGAAAAGGCAGCTATCTGGCAATTACTGAATGTTGAAGATAAGATCGGCATGAAACTGACAGAATCTTATGCTATGTGGCCTGGTGCATCGGTATCTGGTTGGTATTTCAGTCATCCGGAAAGTAAGTATTTTGCCGTTGCTCAAATTCAACGCGATCAGGTTGAGGATTATGCAGTACGTAAAAATTTGAGCATAACAGAGGTGGAGCGTTGGTTAGCGCCAAATTTGGGATATGATGCCGACTAGGATCTTCTTGCTTTAAGGAACATCTTAGTTTACATTTTAATCATTATATTAATATATATAATATTGATTGATAAATTGAGATGCCTGATGAGTCAAAATAATTTTCTATCTGATATTTCTGTGATGAGAGCTGCGGCGGGTGACGTTGCGGCTCTTTTGCGTGCGTTAGCAAATGAAGATCGCTTGTTAATACTCTGCCAGCTCAGTCAGGGAGAACTTTCTGTTAGCGAACTGGAGCAATGTCTGGATATCCGCCAGCCAACGTTATCTCAGCAGCTAACGGTACTGAGAACTGAAGAGTTAGTGAGTACTCGCAGGGAGGGGAAGCGGATTTTTTATTCTATTCGTGATGAGAAGGTATTAGCGCTGTTGGATATGCTATATCAACTTTATTGCCCGGCTAGTGGGGCAAAAAAATCATGAGCATTGCCTGGACTGCATTTACTCCATTAACGGCCTTAGCGGGTGGTGCTTTGATTGGTACTGCTGTTGCATTACTTATTGTATTTAACGGAAGAATTGCCGGAATTAGCGGTATTTTAGCGAATGTGATTAAAGCTTCACGCGAAGGATTTGGCTGGCGCAGCGCTTTTCTGCTGGGTATGGTTATTTCATCGCTGGTTTATACATTGTTTCAGCCTTTGCCGGATATTCAAATCGTATCAGAGTGGCCTGCACTGGTTATTGCTGGTCTTCTGGTGGGAATCGGCACTCGTTATGCTTCTGGCTGTACCAGTGGCCATGGTGTTTGTGGATTATCCCGTCTCTCATTTCGTTCCTTGATGGCCACTCTAACCTTTATAGTTACTGGTGTAATAACGGTTTTATTATTAAATCCATTACAGGGAAGCTGAACATTATGAAACTATTTTTTGCCTTTCTCAGCGGCCTGCTTTTGGGTTTAGGAATAATTGTTTCCGGTATGGCTAATCCAGTTAAAGTGCTGTCATTTCTGGATATTACTCGTGATTGGGATCTTTCATTAGCCCTGGTAATGGGAAGCGCAATTGTTGTTGGACTACTGGCTTTCAGTTATATGAAACATCGCCAGCAATCGATTTTAGGCGAGCGTATTCAGTGGCCTGCTTTACGTGTAATAGATAAACGTCTGATTGGCGGCAGCGCTCTGTTTGGTATTGGTTGGGGAATTGCAGGTATTTGTCCAGGGCCCGGACTGGTATTGCTTGGGGCTGGAATAGGAAAAGGTTTGATTTTTACCGCTGCGATGGTTGCAGGCATGTTGATTTTTGATGTGCTGGAGAAAAGAAAGACCGGTTCAATATAAATGATAAAGGCCATATAAAATAATATATGGCCTTTTGCGATGTTATCTTCTGAAAGTATTAATACAATCCTAGCGCCTTCCACCAGACTAAGCCCAACACCAGGAAGATTGCCTGATTGACAATACTAACTACAAAACCAACTCGCCACCAGGTTCCGGTAGGAACATACCCTGCACCAAACAGAATTGGACCACGGGCGTGGGAGTATTGAGTCAGGGAGCAATACAAACTACTGGTAAAGGCCAGCATTAGTGCCATAGGTAGGGCAGGAATATGCAGATTAATACCAACGCCAAGGAAAACAGCATATAACGCAGCTATTTGTGCATTTCCGCTGGCGAAGAAGTAGTGAGTATAAAAATAGGCGGCATTAAGTAGCAACAGAATTAAAATCCAGCTGCTATCTCCCATGGCTGCGCCAATGTGTTCACCAATAAGATTACCAAACCAGGTTGTAAAGCCCAGCTTCTTCAATTGGTTGGCCATCATTAACAACGCGGCAAACCATATCAGAGTATCCCAGGCTCCTTTTTCACTTTTTACATCTTCCCAGGTGAGAACCCCGGTTAATAGTAAGAATGAAAGACCAACAAAAGAAGCTGCTGTCGGATCAACACCTAACTTATCGCCAAAAATCCACAAAATTAGTAATAGCACGACAGTGGCGGTCATAATCCATTCACTGCGGCTCATTTTTCCCATTTTCTCCAGCTCGGTTCTGGCGAGAATTGGTGCATCCGGAGTATGTTTGATTTCAGGTTTGGTCAACCAGTAAACCAATAGTGGGACAATAATCAGCGAAGCCAGACAAGGGACGATTGCTGCGACAAACCAGCTACCCCAGGTTAAGTGCACATCTGCATTAGCGGCTAGTTTCACTGCTAACAGGTTGCCTGTATAGGCGGTCATAAACATAGCTGCAGTTACGTCGTTGACATTACCAATACAGGTAATCAGAAATGTACCGATTTTATTACGTGACTGATCTTCCGGGTTGGAGTTAAAGCTACGGGCCAGCGAATCGGCAATAGGGTAGATAACGCCGCCGCATCGTGCTGTATTGCTTGGCATTGCCGGAGAAAGTATAAGGTCGGCAACAGCTAGCCCATAAGCCAGACCCAGCGTTCTTTTGCCCAACAGGCGGATCATCTGCAATGCAATACGCCTTCTCAGCCCGGTTTTAATAAAACCTCTGGCAATCATAAAGGCGACAACAATTAGCCAGATTAAAGAGCTGTTTAAATCACTTAGCGCGGTGGTAATAGATTCAACTGCGGTAGTTGCGCCTGAAGCATAAGTTAGAGCAAATACAGTAATACCAATCAACCCAACGGCACCAATTGGCAGAACTTTAGCCACAATACAGGCAATGGTTGCCACAATACAGGCAATGGTTGCCACAAAAACAATAGCGGAGTGCCATGCTGGCAGACTTAAACCTTCGGGGGGAGTAATGTGCCAGAGAATAGCGGCACAAATAACGATAATAATCAACGGTAACCAATTTACCGGAGAAGAGGTATTTTCCTTCACAAGCTATCCCTACTCTGTAACAGAGAAGTAAATGTCCAAATGCTGAAATTAAGAAAATAAAAGAAATTGTCAGAAAGACTGATGTATAAATAGAATACTATTTTATTTATTACGTCGCGTAATAATATTTTATTAAATAATTCCAAATTAAATATTTATTATCGTAAGCAATAAAAAAGAGAGGCAGTAGCCTCTCTTTTTTAGAAACGATTATTGATTATTATTTTTTAGCGTTATCTTTAGTTGGTTTGCCTTGCCAATAACCAGCTAACAGGGAACCTGACAGATTGTGCCACACGGAGAACAATGCTCCTGGCAGCGCAGCAACCGCAGAGAAGTATTGCGCGCCTAATGTTGCTGCTAAACCAGAGTTTTGCATACCAACTTCTATGGCTAATGTGCGGCAGGTAGATTCATCAAATCCGCATAGCTTTCCACCCCAATAGCCGCCCAGTAAGCCAATGGCATTATGTAGTATTACTGCGATAGCCACGACGAACCCTACGGAAGCAATATGGCTTTGGCTGTTAGCAACTACTGCACTGATAATAGCCAAAATACAGACCATCGACAGAGCTGGTAAAAATGGCTCTACGCGTTTAACGACATTGGTTAATGTATGGTGGATAAGCAAGCCAGCACCAATAGGAATAATAACAATTTGCAGAATTGAACGAAGCATGCCTAATACATCAACATTAATTGAAGCATCTACATACAAATAGGTTAACAGCGGGGTGGCAAACACACCTACCAGCGTTGATACTGACGAAATGGTAACTGAAAGCGCCACATCACCTCTGGCAAGATAAATCATTACGTTCGATGCTGTTCCACTTGCCACGCTACCAACCAGAATCATACCTGCAGCCAGATCTGCCGGCATGCTAAATACTTTCGCCAGAATCCAGGCTGCCAATGGCATAATCAGATAATGCAGTAAGGTACAGGCAAGAACTGGCATAGGGCGAGTGAAGATACGTTTGAAATCGCTGACTTTAAGAGTTACACCCATGGCAAACATAATCAGCATTAGCAAATAGCTGATATAAGGGGCGATCCCGGTAAAGGTTGTCGGCGTGTAGTAAGCGGTAACAGACAATAACAGAGCCCATAACGGGAATAAGCGAGTAACCTTGGCTAACATGGATGAAAACTTCCTTTTTAATTAACACATGCGGTTGTTAAAGAAATACTGGCATGTTGATATTTTTGTGTTGTGTTGTGTTGTGTTGTGTTGTGTTGTGTTGTGCTGTGTTGTGTTTATAGCAAAAAAATAATATTTAAATAAATAACGAGAATTGGGTGATTAACAAAAGATAATGTGCAACCGAAGTTGCACATTATTGATGAAACGGACTATCACACAAGATTATTCAAACAGGTTATGGTGTAGCGTTTTGACTACATGTTCAGCATCATCACCGGGAACCAGAAGGCACAGGTTATGACTACTGGCACCATAAGAAATCATTCGAATATTAAACGGTTCCAGTACGCCAAAGACTTCTTTTCCTACACCACGGGCTTTTGCCAGCTCGTTACCAATCAGGGCGACCAAGGCCAGATTCTCTTCGACTTCTACCCGACATAGTGCTGATAGCTCAGTTAGTAATGCGCTGCTGAGAAGACTGGTGCCACAGGTAGATGAACCGGCGGTATCTAACGTCAGGGCGATACTGACTTCAGATGTCGTGATTAAATCTACAGAGATATTGTGACTGGCCAGAATATTAAATATTTCAGCCAGAAAGCCGCGAGCGTGCAGCATATTGAGACTGTGCAACGTCAGTAACGTTTGCTTACGGCGCAGTGCCAATGCCCGGAACAGCGGCGGTTGGCTGGTTTTGTTACACACCAGTGTACCGCCGGCACTCACATCTTTACTGGAACCAACAAACACTGGAATATCTCTGCGTACCGCAGGGATCAGGGTTGCAGGATGCAGAATTTTTGCGCCGAAGGTTGCCATCTCTGCTGCTTCTTCAAAGCCAATTTCATCAATGCGTTTAGCATTAGGAACCACTCTGGGATCGGTGGTATAAATGCCGGGAACATCTGTCCAGATATCAACTCGTTTGGCATTTAACGCTTCGCCCAGCAGTGCAGCGGTATAATCACTACCGCCACGTCCTAATGTCGTGGTGCGGCCGCGAGATTCACTGCCGATAAAGCCTTGGGTGATGATCAGCGCATTTTCCAGACGCGGTTGCAGGTGTTGCTTACTTAAAGCGCACAGTGCCTGAACATCAGGCTCCGCTTTGCCAAAGCGATCGTTGGTTTTCATTACGTTACGTACGTCAAACCACTCAGCACTGACGTTTCGGCTTCTAAGCAACTCAACAAACAGCAAGGTAGACATCAGCTCACCGTGGCTAACCAGTTCATCGGTTAACGCAGTGGAGGTTGCCAGACTGGCTGCTTCAGAAAGCGTTGTGATATTTTCCAGCATGCGATCGATTTCTTCACGCACTACCTCTGAGCCGGGCAGGGTGTTAAGAATTTGATATTGGATGTGGCGAATCTGCTCAATCTTTTCTGTACGAAGATCCGGATTGCAGCCTTCAGCCAGGGCAACCAGCAGGTTAGTTACGCCGGCCGAAGCCGATAAGACCACCACTTTTACTTCAGGATTTGATAGTACAACATTGGCAGAGTTATTCATCGCGGCGCTGTCAGCGACGCTGGTACCACCAAACTTAGCAACAACAATATTAGACATAACTCAATAATTCCTCGTGTCAGGTGGAGCTAATCAATAGCCCTTAAATTCATCAGCCTTGGCACAAAGGAAGCGCGGTAAACAGGGAGCAGACGTAGGAGGGAAACACTACGATACACCCAGAAGCGCCCCACCTTGCCAGAGTCTTAGGTGATTGTGCTGAAATAACCTGCACAATAATTCCACGTTAAAGACCCTTATTCCCACAATATGTCTGCGGGTAACATTGGTGACAACCCAAGGGATTCAGCCCTTGTGGTCGACAGCTCTCTTGCCCGGTTTGAGCGCTGCCTCGGCGTCGTATCCCCTGGAGTGTTTTCACTGGATTCCGGATCCTCAAACACTTTACCTGAACGACGCGCCTCTTCTGGCTTGTGTACAGGATACACAAGTAGGCTTTAAGAAATAGCGGGTTATGAGGTCAGTGTCAATGGTGTTTATGTGTTTGTTTTTTATTTCTTTAACAGGGGAGCCGAGGTTTGCGTGGTTTTGCTTTTATACAGAAGGGGAATACATTACAGGAAACTCATTTTTCGATATTAGACGCTAAGTTTTAGTCTATTTTTATAATAATTATTTTTTAACCAATAAATTAACATGATGACAAACTGTGGTGAAAGTGAGCCGATATCAATTCGTTATCGGCTCATCAGAGAGCTGGCCATATTCGACCATGGTTTTATTTTTCGACGACGGTAAAACGTTGACGAATATGCTTACCTTGTTCAATCTCATCCAGCATAGCAATGGCATAGTCCGCATAACTAATGGTGCTTTCTCCGGCACTATTAACCATTAAGCGGTCGTTACCGACATTATAGCTGCCAGTACGTTTGCCATCGGCAACAAACATGGCTGATGGGCTTATATAAGTCCAGTTGATATCATTGGCTTTCTTCAACGCCTGGAACGCTTCTGCCATGTTGCTGGCGGTTGCTTTGTAAGCGTCAGGAAAGTCCGGGGAATCAAGCAGGCGCTGTGTGAGTTGCTCATCAAGATATAAACTGCTGGCACCGCCGACCACTAACAGCCGGGTATTTGGGCTGTCAGAGAGAATTTTTCTCAAATGAACCAGCGAGCTTTGATGCAGGTCTTCATGGCCTGGTGAAGCATTGAATGCATCCACTACCGCGTCAAAAGGTTCTAAATCGGCGGCGGTCAGATCAAAAATATCCTTTTCCAGTACTGCGACTGATTTATCACTTATTTTTCCCGCATTACGAACAATGGCAGTAACCTGATGTTTTCTGCTCAGCGCTTCTGCCATGATTTTTTGTCCGGCTTTACCACTGGCACCAATAATTGCAATTTTCATTATTTATTCTCCTGTCCGATTGGGGAACACACGACCGTGATGAATTAATATTTCTGGCATCGATTGCATGAGTGTCACATGTTCAATAATTTTTTCATTTTCAATATTGCACAGGTAGAAACTTTAATCCCTTTCCATTGTTTTAAAAATAGAGTATTTAATGACAGACTGTTGCAAAAATTGAGCAAATAAATGGATCGATTAACCGCTATGCAGGTGTTTGTTGAATCGGCGGAGCGCGGAAGCCTGACCGCTGCGGCTGAACGACTGGGGTTATCCCGGGCGAAGGCTTCCCGCTATCTGGCTGAACTGGAACGTTGGCTGGGGGTACGTTTGTTACACCGTTCGACCCGTAGCCTTAGTTTGACATCCGCCGGAGAGTTGGCGCTGATTGATTGCCGCCAGATGTTACAAATTCAGGAAAAAATGCTGGCGACTCGCCATGATCACTCTTCAGTGCCCAAAGGGACCTTACGCATTACCTGTAGTCAATCTTTTAGCCAGTCTTATCTGGCTAATCTGATAGCTGAGTACTCTTTACGTTATCCTCAGGTGAGTATTGATATTCAACTACTGGATCGTACGGTGAATCTGGTGGATGAACGTATTGATTTAGCTATCCGTATTACCAATACGCTGGAACAAGGGATAATTGCTCGTCCACTGGCAACTTGCCATTCCGTAACCTGTGCTTCACCGTATTATCTGGATAAAATGGGACGCCCTCAGAGGCCTGAGGATTTATCCCGACATGTTTGTTTGACTCATGCCAAATTTAGTACTCATACCTGGATTTATCGTTCACTGGAAGAGAACAGCGAACTGATTAAAATTCCGGTAAAAGGGCGCATCAGTGCTAATGAGGTTTTGGCCCTGAAAGATGCCGCTACTGCGGGGGTTGGTATTACACTGTTACCTGCCTATTTAGTCAGAAATGAGTTGGCCAGCGGGCAGCTTGAGGCCATTCTGACGGAGTATGAAATAGAGCCAATGACCATTTATGCCATTTATACTTCACGTAACCATATGTCAGCAGCGTTACGCACTTTGTTAAACTTTTTGGATGAACGGTTTAAGTCAGATAGCTTTTGGAAATAATTGCCGATAGTAATAATAGGTATACGATCGGTATTTATGCCTATAATTTAGAGAGTAAATATTTTGCTGAATCCTGTCAGCTATGGTAATAAAAAGTATCTGATTAATGAGAGATGATAATTATCTTAGCTACATTAGCTTTGTGACATTCATTAACTACAGGCTGACAGGGTATAAACACCTAATCTTTGTCTTGATTTCATGTATAAGGGCCCAATGATGAAAAGTATTAATCCGACGGAAACGGCAGCGTGGCAGGCACTTGAAAAACATTTTGATGAGATGAAAAAGGTCACTATTAGTGATCTGTTTGCTCAGGACAAGCAGCGTTTTGAACACTTTTCAGCGACATTTGATAATCAAATGTTGGTTGATTACTCCAAAAACCGTATTACAGATAAAACATTAGAGCTTCTGCGTAATCTGGCAAAAGAGTCCGATCTCTCTGGCGCGATAAAATCGATGTTCAGCGGTGAAAAAATTAACCGGACTGAGGATCGCGCAGTACTGCATGTTGCATTACGCAATCGTTCTAATACGCCAATTCTGGTTGACGGTAAAGATGTGATGCCGGAAGTGAATGCGGTACTGGCTAAAATGAAGTCTTTCTGTACGCGTATCATTAGCGGTGAATGGAAAGGTTTTACCGGTAAAGCGATTACTGATGTAGTGAATATTGGTATTGGTGGTTCAGATTTAGGCCCTTATATGGTGACAGAGGCGTTACGTCCTTATAAAAATCACCTGAATATGCATTTTGTCTCTAACGTTGATGCGACTCATATTGCGGAAACCATTAAAACGTTAAATCCTGAAACTACACTGTTTTTGATTGCTTCTAAAACTTTCACCACTCAAGAGACAATGACGAATGCCCATACGGCTCGTGACTGGTTCCTGAGCGCAGGAAAGCCGACTGATGTGGCTAAGCACTTTGCGGCGCTTTCTACTAATGCTAAAGCGGTAGCTGAGTTTGGTATTGATACTGCCAATATGTTTGAGTTTTGGGACTGGGTAGGTGGCCGCTATTCGCTGTGGTCTGCTATTGGTTTGTCGATTGCCCTTTCTGTTGGCTTTGATAATTTTGAGAAATTACTCGGCGGCGCACATGCTATGGATCGCCATTTTGCTGATATGCCAGTGGAGAAGAATCTGCCGGTAACATTAGCTCTGATTGGCCTATGGTATAACAACTTCTATGGTGCTGAAACAGAGGCTATCCTGCCTTATGACCAATATATGCACCGTTTTGCCGCCTATTTCCAACAGGGAAATATGGAATCTAACGGTAAATATGTTGACCGTAATGGTAACGCGGTTAGCTATCAAACTGGCCCTGTCATTTGGGGAGAGCCGGGTACCAATGGACAGCATGCTTTCTATCAGTTGATTCATCAGGGCACTAAAATGATCCCATGTGATTTTATTGCACCTGCTCAAAGTCATAATCCATTAGGCGATCATCATTCCAAACTGTTGTCTAACTTCTTTGCTCAGACAGAAGCGCTGGCTTTTGGCAAAGGTGCCGAAGAAGTACGTGCTGAGTTTATTAAAGCGGGTCAAAAATCAGAAGATTTTGAACAGATCGTTCCTTTTAAAGTGTTTGAAGGCAACCGCCCAACCAACTCCATTTTACTGAAAGAGATTACTCCTTATAGCCTGGGAGCGCTGATTGCTCTGTATGAACACAAGATTTTCACTCAGGGCGTTATCATGAATATCTTTAGTTTTGATCAGTGGGGTGTTGAACTGGGTAAACAGCTTGCTAACCGTATTCTGCCAGAGTTGGCCGACGGTCAGGCGGTGTCCAGCCACGACTCTTCCACCAATGGATTAATTAACACCTTTAAGCAGTGGCGTTAATTCATCAGAGTAAAATGGGCAGGGGTAACCCTGCCCAATGGTTAAAACAGGGGGGAGCATGCTGGAGAATATTAAACGTGCAACACTGGTAGGGCGTGTACTGCAAACGGTTCTGAATTTTGGTCTGCTGTTGTTGGCGATAATCCTGATAGTGTTTCTTGGTAAAGAGACCTATGCCCTGATTCAGGTGCTATTTGTTAATTCAGCTCAATCATCCAGCTACTTATTGATTGAAGGCATTGTTATCTATTTCCTCTACTTTGAGTTTATTGCCTTGATTATTAAGTATTTCCAGTCAGGCTATCATTTTCCTCTGCGTTACTTTATCTACATTGGTATTACGGCCATCATTCGCTTAATTATTGTTGACCATAAAGATCCAATGGATACCCTCATTTATTCCGGAGCCATTCTGGTTTTAGTCGTGGCGCTGTATTTAGCGAATACCGATCGACTAAAGCGTGAGTAGAAATTCAACAGTTTTATTGACGTAATGTTAAGAAATAGTTCCAGGAATGAAACCTTCACTGTTTGCAGAGCGCTATTTTACGTTACAATGACACCCGGTTCTTATGGCCTGTTAGTTATCAGGCCTTACTATTTTAGGGTGTTACGATGACGAATGAAACGCTATTGATACCAAATTGGAAAACTCGAGATTGGTATTCGGCGCAAAACAATTCGTTAAGTAAACCGGTTGCTGACTGGTTATTGGAAGAGGATTCAATGACCCGTCGTTGTGAACGTTATTGCCATAAAGTGACGGTTCAACCCCTGTTTGAAGGATATGTTTCTGCCGCTTCACTAGGAAAAGAGCAGTCGGAATTACCTGTAGATAAACGCTACTGGGTACGTGAAGTCTTTCTGTTTGGTGATACTATTCCATGGATATGGGCTCGTACTGTGGTTCCGGAAAAGACACTCAGTGGCCCTGAGCAACAGCTAATTAAGCTGGGGGATACTCCACTTGGGCGTTATCTGTTTAGTCAGGCAGCTCTTGAGCGAGATTATATTCAGGTATCTTTGCAGGATAGCTTATGGGGGCGACGTTCCCGTTTGCGCCTGTCGGGTAAACCTCTGCTCTTGACGGAGATTTTTCTACCGTCATCACCGTTATATTAATTGGGGGAAAATGTGACTGAAGGCAAATGGCTGGCTTACTGCCGTTTGATGCGTATCAATAAACCCATCGGGGCCCTGTTGTTACTTTGGCCTACGCTTTGGGCACTCTGGCTTGCAGGGAAGGAAACGCCGAACGTTTATATTCTGCTTATCTTTATCATCGGCGTATTTCTGATGCGAGCGGCTGGATGCGTGATTAATGATTTTGCCGATCGTCATTTTGACGGACATGTTGAACGTACTCGTAATCGTCCGTTACCAAGCGGAGCAGTGACAGAGAAAGAGAGTAAAGTGCTGTTTTTGTCGCTGGTGACCATCTCTTTCTTATTAGTTTTAACGCTCAACCGGTTGACGATTCTACTTTCTGTTGCTGCAGTGATCCTCGCATGGATCTATCCCTTTATGAAACGGTTTACCCATTTACCTCAGGTTATTTTGGGTATGGCATTTGGCTGGTCAATACCGATGGCTTATGCTGCCGTTAGTGATGCATTACCGCTTAGTTGCTGGTTGTTATTATTAGCCAATATATTCTGGACTGTTGCATATGATACGCAATATGCCATGGTTGATCGTAATGATGATTTAAAAATCGGAATTAAATCAACCGCTATTCTTTTTGGTCGCCATGACAAACTGATTATTGGCTTACTACAATTAGGTACGGTACTAATATTATGCCTGATAGGCTATTTAAATAATCTAAGTTCTCTTTTTTACTGGTCTTTATTATTAGCCAGTGCATTATTCGTTTATCAACAAAACCTTATTTATCAAAGAGAAAGAGATAAGTGTTTTCGGGCGTTTATGAATAACAATTGTGTTGGATTTGTTATTTTTCTTGGTTTCTTGATGAGTATCTCCTTATCTTAACTGAAAAAAAATTGATTTAAGATATATATCTACTTATGAAACGCTGTTAGCATTCGAGTCGGTGTTAACAGTGGGTTCAGGGATGAACGATATAATTTAATCAGTACCTGTCTATATTCCCTTCTAAAATTACCCCGTTAGCAGACGGAGAAAATATCGTTTATGTTTTCTTTTTGCTATTTATGCATTTGCAATTCAAATAAGTTGGTTTTTAATTACCAAACGTTGCTCTAATTGTTTGTTTTTTGCAATGAATAGCCTGAAAACTGATAGTTATTAGCCGGGTTTTTTAAGCATTAAACTCGTTGTAACAGTGATATCAACATAAAATGGAAGAGGTTGCTGATGTTAAATTTGAGAACGCCAAAGCGCATCGTTATTCTCGGTGGCGGAACAGCAGGATGGTTTGCCGCACTGACATTACGTCGTATTTTTAGTGCTAATGTGGAAGTTCGGGTTATTGAATCCAGCCAGATTGGCATTGTGGGTGTAGGTGAAGGCGGATTGCTGAATATTTATGACGCTCTGCAACGTAACCAGATCGACATAAAAGAATTTATGGCAGAAACCGATGCTACTTTTAAGTGGGGCTTCAGCTATGAAGGTTGGCGTACGGGTAAAGCTGACGACAAGTTCTACCATCTGTTTACTTCTGCCCGAGGTGAAGGTGCACAATGGGTTGAAGGTGGTTTCCTGCCGTATTACTCTGCATTAATTAATCAGGGCGTACCGCTAGAGTCATGGATTCGCGGTTACCAGTTGATTAAAAATAATGCTTCAATGGAAGAAGCGATTAAGGCTGTAGACGAAGATCGTACTGACCTGGTGACCTCTTTCCACTTTGACAGCTACAAAATTGCCAAGTACATGAAAAAAGTGGCACTGTCTCGTGGTGTGGTACATGAAGATGTGCTGGTTAAAGATTTCGTTCGTAATGAAGAAGGGTTGGTTACTAAACTAATTACTGAGAAAGGTGAAGTTGAGCTCGACTTCCTGATTGACTCCAGCGGCCTGACCCGTCAGGTAATGGCGAAGATGCCTGGTGCTCGTTGGCAGACGTTTAAAGACTATCTGTTGATGGATAGCGCTATTCCATTCTATATGCCTCATCCGAATAAAAACCCAATGCTAATTACTCGTGCAATCACGATGGATGCGGGTTGGATGTGGCAGATTCCCCTGTCTACTCGTGTTGGTGCTGGTTATGTATTCAGTAGCAAACATAAGAGCGAAGCCGATGCCATTGATGAGATTCAGAAGTATCTCGGATTTGAAATTGAACCTCATAAAACCATTCGTTTTGATCCAGGCTGCTATGAGCAAGTGTGGATTAAGAACGTTATGTCTCTGGGCCTCTCTTCCGGCTTCGTTGAGCCGCTGGAAGCAACCTCAATTGGTCAGATGATCGAACAGCTACGTAACTTTGAGCGCGTGCTGGTATCGAGTCAGGGCATCATCTCTGAAAACAGTATTCGTGAATATAACGAAGCGAACCTGGCGTCATGGCACGGAATTCGTGACTTCCTGCGTATGCACTATGACTGTACTCGTAACGACACTCCACTGTGGCAAGAAGTGAATAAATCGCCAATGACAGAGCGTTATGCTGAGTTCAGAAAATGTATTAAAGAACGTACTCCTCATATGATTGACGTAGAAAACTACGCTATCAACGGTTGGGGCGGTATTTTCCATCCGGTTAACTGGATGTCGGTTGCGGTTCCTTTAGGGCTGGTACCGGTAAGTGCAGCAGGTATGGACTTACTGTGGCTGTCTAAAGATAAGCAGCAAAAAGCGCTGGATTTCGTGCAGAGAGTTAAAGAGAAGGGCTGGTAATATTCTCTTTTTAATCATCAATAATAAAAGCCTGCTGGTTAGCAGGCTTTTTTGTGGTTGTTACCCAGAAGTTCAGTAGGTATGAGACCAGCTTTTTCATTGAAGGCTGGTTATTTACCCGTTACTCTGTTGGCGTTTCGCTTTCCGCCGATGTGACAGTAACACTTTCAATCGTCAGTTTTACTTCCGGTGTCATCAGGCGGGTCAGCATGTCATACATAGCCTGCATATTTTCCGGAACTGCATCACCCACATCATTGATATATCCCGCGGTACGCAGTGTTGCTACCAGCGTAGAGAATACTGCTTTATCAAAGAATTCTGGCGCATTGATACCGTGTAAGACGGAGAGACGTTGAGCCAGCAAACGGCTCTCTTTCTCCAGCATTCCACGATTAATACTTGGGTTGTTACGCAGCAATGAAAGCGTAATGGTATAGCGCTGTAATGTTTCCCGAACGCCGGCAGCCAGTAACTGTAGCGTACGAATACGGGAAGGTGTTAATGCCAGTAAACCCTCAGCCTGTTGGCGAATCAGATTCTGACGTTCCAATTCATCAATCAGCGTCTCAATTACCGCGGGTACCTCTTCTTCGCTGTAGTGCATAAACAGTTCTTCACGCAGCAGTGGATAAATCAGTGAAACCTGCTCAATAATCTGCTGACGAGAGATACCATCGTGATGCATCACAATACTGGCAATAAGCGACGGCAGAACCAGCATATGGTGGATGTTATTACGGTAGTAAGTCATCAGAACTGCTTGTTCACGCGCTAATATGATGATCTCACCGGCGTTATCCTTCTCTACCTCAAACTTACTCATTTTCAGCGCATGTTCCAGCATTTGCTCTGGTGTACTGGATGGAACCGTTGCGTCTTTGGCATAAGGTACATTGCGCAGTAGTTGGATATAACAATCAAGTTGTTCAAGCAGTTGCTCACGGGTTAAAGCCCGTTGGCGAGAAGCTAATAACGCGGTACAGCACAGGTTCATGGCGTTAGCTGCTGCTGCGTTATTAATATTAATCATCAAGTTACTGGCAATTTGATTAACGGTCGGCGTTAACCAATTTGGTCTTGGCGTTTCTATCGGATCGATAGATTCTCTCCAGTTTGGTACGTTCTGATTCAGGTAGGTCATTAATGGAATAGGTTCACCAAAGTTCACATAGCCTAACCCTAAATTACGCAATTTACGCATGGTGCGAACTACCTGCCAGAGGTTCTCTTTCTCTTTGGTTGCTCCACGTAGTTCGTTGGCGTAAGTACCCACTTCCATTACGTGTTCATAACCGATATACACTGGCACAACAGTGATTGGGCGATTACCGCCGCGTAACATTGCCTGAATGGTCATAGACAGCGTGCCGGTTTTTGGTTCCAGCAATCGACCGGTACGTGAGCGTCCGCCCTCAACAAAGTATTCAACGGAATAACCACGGCTGAATAATTCACCCAGATATTCACGAAACACGGTAGAGTAGAGCTTGTTGCCTTTAAACGTACGACGAATAAAGAACGCTCCCAGCCGACGGAAAATAGGACCCGCTGGCCAGAAGTTAAGGTTGATACCGGCAGCAATGTGCGGTGGTACTAACCCCTGATGATAAAGCACATAAGAGAGCAGCAGATAGTCCATATGGCTACGGTGGCTTGGCGCATAGACAATACCATGACCATCCTGAGCTAACTGACGCACTCGCTCGGCGTTATGAACATGAATACCCTGATAGAGTCGGTTCCATGTCCAACTGAGTACCCGGTCAGTTACTCGTAGTGTTTCATAGTTAAAGTTGGCTGCAATCTCTTCCATCATATCGACAGCGTTCTGTTTTGCTTTCGTCAGCGATATCTTCTTGGATGCAGCTTCTTCCTCAACCGCTTTTTCAATGGCTTTTGAGGTTAGTAATTTATTAAACAGATCCTGACGCATCGGTAACTTTGGTCCGGTTGCGGCAAGGCGCTGTCTGGCAAAGTGCATGCGGGCAACGCGAGCCAGTTTTTGAGCAATGGTCTTATCGGTGCCGTGCTCATCTGCCATATAGCGTAGTGAAACGGTTTGGGAAAAGCGTACAAAGCTGTCGCGGCCTAACCACATCACGACAAAAAATTTCTGGATACCGTTAAACAGTCGAAGGCGAGGAGCCTCATGGCTCTCATGACCCTCGCGGCCAGGAGAACGGCCAAACATCACCGAGACTGGAACCATCTGGATATCCAGATCGGGGTGATTGCGGTGCAGGTCCAGATAATCGTGGAATAGCTTTATCGACTCTTCTTTAGGGGCGTAATAGCTGAATACTCGCGGTCCTTCATGAATAAAAACATAGCGGGGTAGTAGCTGACCATCAATCTCATAAGGTTCTAATGGATCGGGTAATTCCTGAGCCAGACACTGTGCTCGTAGGGTTAACAGGTCTGCTTTTGAGTTATAGGGCAGGACATATAGTATTGGACGTGTGGTATCCAATCCCAATTCAGCGATGGGGTCAGAAGGAATACACTTGCTACGAACCAGCATTTTTATTGGTATATTCAATAGCTTATAGTAAAGTTTACGCCAACCAGACATAAATGTTTCGAGCCTCATATAGATAACGAGTCGCCAGAATACCAGAACTCGGCGCGATCTGTGATGATGTGATGAATGATAATTGCTAAAATTGAGTAGAATTTTCTTGAGGGATTGTGAATGAACCAGGTGACAGGACTTACTCGTATCATTAAAGCAGCGGGATATTCGTGGGGGGGCCTACGGGCTGCCTGGAAAAATGAAGCTGCTTTTCGTCAGGAAATTGTGCTGCTGGTGGTCGCCATTATTCTGGCCTGCTGGCTGGATGTCTCCATCATTGAACGAATCTTACTGATTGGTTCTGTAGTGTTGATTGTGGCTTTTGAAATTATTAATAGTGCGATTGAAGCCGTCGTTGATCGTATTGGTACCGAACGCCATGAACTCTCAGGGCGGGCGAAGGATATGGGATCTGCTGCGGTACTGATTATGATATTACTGGCGTTGTTTGTCTGGGTTTCCGTACTTTGGAGTCATTTTTCTCGATATATCTCGTAAATATGAAGTATGAAGGTTTTCATCTGGCGAATACCTGTATATACTCACAGCATAACTGTATAAAAAAACAGGGTAAGGGAATCGAGAAATGAAAGCACTAACCGCCAGACAGCAACAAATTTATGACCTGATTCGTGACCATATCAATCAGTCAGGGATGCCGCCGACTCGTGCAGAGATTGCCCAAACCTTAGGGTTTAAGTCACCCAATGCGGCGGAAGAACACTTAAAAGCTTTAGCCCGTAAAGGGGTCATCGAGATTATTAATGGGGCATCCAGAGGGATCCGTCTGCTACTGGAAACGGAAGATGCAGGTCTCCCGTTAATTGGTCGGGTTGCCGCAGGTGAGCCTTTACTGGCTCAGGAACATGTAGAAAGCCACTATCAGATCGACCCGGCGCTGTTTAAGCCACACGCCGACTTTTTACTGCGTGTTAGCGGTATGTCAATGAAAGATATTGGTATTATGGATGGCGATCTGCTTGCTGTGCATAAAACTCAGGATGTACGTAATGGTCAAGTCGTCGTTGCCCGTATTGATGATGAAGTTACGGTTAAGCGTCTGAAAAAACAGGGTAACGTAGTTGAGCTACTTCCTGAAAATGAAGAGTTTTCACCAATAGTGGTTGATTTACGTGAGCAGAGTTTGACCATTGAAGGGCTTGCCGTTGGTGTTATTCGTAACGGCGACTGGATGTAATTAAATTCAAAAATCAGATATCGGCTGATGTGAAAACGAATAACGGATATAGCAGAAAATCAAAAAGCGCCTTAGGGCGCTTTTTTAATGGCAATGACTGAAGAATATTTATCAGGCTTAATAATTTATTACGCACCGGATGGGGCACTTTTTGCTACTAAAATATTATTCATCAATTGGTGCCGGTGCTGCTGGAGCTTATTAATGCTGGAATGACTGGTAAGCAAAATAGTATAAATTTTGTTCTGATAGTTCATAAACACAAAGATACCGGCAACGTCCTGCTCTCCATCTTTGGTGCTGACTTCTAATTGCTCAGTATCAATATCGCCATAGGTTTCTGTACGGCGGGTAATATCAACTGCCTGAAATTTAAAACTATCAGCGATGGAATCCACTTCATCTTTGAGTTGAATGCCTTCATCAAGGGTTTGTGTTGAAATGCGCCCTAGCAAATTAGGGTCATCCAAATTTTTTAGCAGCCAGATAGAGGATAAATCGGTTTCAATAAACTGCCAGCGCTCAGGCAATTGGCCAGGAAGTCCGGTGACTTCACGCCAGTTTTGAGCTGCAATTTGCTGTTCACCGTCAGTCGTCAATGTTATGGGCGTCATTGTTTCTCTGGCTGAAGCACTGACCAGTGTTCCTGCGACAGCAAAAAGCGCCCATATAAACTGCTTCATCTTGTTTTCCCTGGAAAATAACCAACAATATATAGCTATATCATTAAGATGTGTTATGGATAACATAATTATAATTACGCTGCTAATATATACTCTATTTGCAAGGAAAATAAAATAGAAAATATAATTAAGATGAGTGAATAACAAAGTGTGTTATTTATTATTATTAATGTATGTCTTATTCAACGTTGAAAGAATGTTAATATATATTAATTGTTTTTAAAAACATGTTGTTATGTTGATTTGATTTGTGGGTTTTTATGAATTTAGTATGTGAGTATAAAGAATATTTATTCATTTATTCTTATCTGTAAGTGTAGCTTTATATAGCTTGCTCTATTAGCAAGGTAAATCAATCACAGTTATCCTTCAATTTCTTAAAATATATTACTTTTATTCTGCTTTATTCGCACATTGTGAACAAATGCCATGGGTTTCGAGTACGCTATGTTGAATGGTGAAATGGCTTTTCTCTGCCAGTTCTTTAAGTAGTTGATCGATCCCTTCTGCGTGATGCTCAGTGACTAATCCACAGTTATCACAAATGAACAGGGCGGAAGTGTGTAATGGCTCGCCTACATGGTGACAAACGACATAGCTATTGGTGGATTCGATTTTATGAATAAAACCCTGTTCAAGTAAAAAATCGAGGGCGCGATAGACCGTTGGAGGTTTGGCCTGGGGTTCAGAGATACGCAGTAAATCCAATAAGTCATAGGCACTAATGGCATTCTTCTGTTCCGCCATTAAGCGTAACGCCAGACGTCGCTGGGGAGTTAAGCGAACTGCTCGCTGATCGCACAGCTTCTGGGCTTTTGTCAGCATAGACTCAATATTGATTGATTTCATTGTTATCTCTGTTATTCACAATCCTGTTAATGATTCTATCATGCTTAATAAAGAACGCCGAGAGCATATCCCTGACCGGGCAATTAGGGGAAGGCGGTAACGACAATAGCCTTTTCTATGGTAAAATGCCGTTAATTATCCCGCCGAACTTTACGCTGGTATCGCGTTCGTCGATCAAGAAAACTATCTGGTAGCCGTTAATCTTTTTATGAATTCTGATAAATCAACACAATACCCTATGCAGCGCTTTTCCGTTGCTCCTATGCTTGACTGGACCGATCGCCATTGCCGCTATTTTCACCGGTTACTTAGCGGGCAAACTCTGCTGTATACCGAGATGGTCACTACTGGTGCCATTCTGTTTGGTAAGGGCGATTATCTTGCATACAGCCAGCAAGAGCAGCCGGTTGCGTTGCAGTTGGGAGGAAGTGAACCTCAGGCGCTGGCTGAATGCGCTAAACGTGCGGAAGCATTAGGCTATAACGAGATTAATCTGAACGCGGGCTGTCCTTCCGATCGGGTACAAAACGGGCGCTTTGGTGCTTGCCTGATGGCGGAACCTGAGCTGGTGGCAGAATGTGTTAGCGCAATGAAACAGGCGGTTTCCATACCGGTAACGGTAAAAACCCGGATTGGTATTGATGATTCAGATAATTATGAGTTTTTGCAGCGTTTTATCACTATTGTTTCAGAGCAGAGTGGCTGTGATAATTTCACGCTTCATGCGCGTAAGGCCTGGCTATCGGGTTTAAGCCCAAAAGAAAACCGGGAAATACCGCCACTGGATTACTCTCGAGTCTATTTAGTTAAACAAGAGTTTCCTCATCTGACCATAGCCATTAACGGTGGTATTAAAACGTTGGAAGAAGCTAAAGAGCATCTGCAACATGTTGATGGCGTGATGATGGGGCGTGAAGCCTATCAAAACCCGGGCATACTGGCGCAGGTTGATAGTGAAATCTTTGGTATTGAGCGAGAGCTTCCTCAGGCCACAGATGTGGTCGAGGCGATGTATCCCTACATTGAGCAAGAGCTGTCTAAAGGCACTTACCTGGGACATATTACTCGTCATATGTTGGGGCTGTTTCAGGGAATTCCCGGCGCGCGTCAGTTCCGTCGTCATTTAAGTGAGAATGCCCATAAAGCCGGAGCGGATGTTGAAGTATTGCGGCAGGCGCTGGCGATGGTAACCGGAAAATCCAGTTAATCCTGTGAAGAATAGTAAAAAGGCAGCCCTTATCGGGCTGCCTTTTTAGTTTCAATCACCGAACGATTTACTCGTGACCCGCCAGATTTCTTGGCCGGTATGGTGCTTCCAGTATAGCTACTTCTTCATCGCTTAACGTTAATGACAGTGCAGCAACCGCATCGTCCAGATGATGCGGCTTGGATGCCCCAATAATTGGTGAGGTCACCACTTTACGATGTCTCACCCAGGCTAGTGCCACCTGCGCAGGAGGCACTCCACGGGCGGTAGCCACCTGTTCCACTGCGTTAACGATGGCGTCTTCTTCTGCCTGATGGTTATACCAATTATGTGCTGGCGTATCGGTGGTGGCCCGGATAGTTTGATTCTTTCTGGATCCGGTTAATACTCCGCGAGCCAGTGGAGACCAGGGGGTAACGGCAATCCCCATCTCTTCGCAAAGCGGTAACATTTCACGCTCTTCTTCGCGATAAATCAGGTTGTAATGATTCTGCATTGAGACAAATTTTGCCAGCCCATGCTGCTCTTGCAGGGATAACATGCGCATAAACTGCCAGGCGTGCATTGATGATGCGCCGATGTATCTGGCTTTTCCGGAGCGTACTACGGTATCCAGCGCTTCAATGGTTTCTTCAATTGAAGTTTCAGGGTCGAAGCGATGAATGATATACAGATCGAGGTAATCGGTTCCCAGACGCTTCAGTGAGGCATCAATACTTTTCAAAATATGCTTACGGGACAGCCCACGATCGTTAGGGTTATCACTCATTGGATTAAACACTTTGCTGGCGATGACCACGTCGTCACGTGGAACTATTTTCAGCAATGTTTTACCTAAAACCTCTTCGCTGGCACCACGGGAATACATATCTGCAGTGTCAAAAAAGTTGATGCCAAGATCCAGCGCCTTTTTGATAAAAGGACGAGTGCCATTTTCATCCAGTACCCATTCCCGCCATTCCGGGCTGCCATAGGTCATACAGCCCAGACAGATAGGGGAGACTTTAATACCTGTGGAACCAAAGCGGACGTATTTCATTTGGGATCTCCTGTTGTATCAGTAATCGTGTGACTGTTGTTGCAGTAACCATCAATTTTTTTATCAATCACCAGCAGACAGCTTTGTAATTCAGCTAGTCGGTGCCTAACCTGTTGGCGATGTTGCTCCAGTAACTGTCGGCGTAGATCGGCAGTGCTCTCACCTTGAGTTACCAGTTCTGCATACAGTTGCATATCGCGCAAAGGCATTCCTGTGGTCCTCAATTTGCTGAGGAACTCAAGGCGGTCCAGCACTCGTTGGTCGTAATCTCTTTGCCCACTGCTATCCCGATAAACTACCGGCAACAAGCCGATGCGTTCGTAATAGCGAAGCGTATGGGGAGATAAGCCAGTCTTTTTTGCCAGTGTGCCAATTTTCATATAACACGCCTTTTGCGGGTGAGTGGGATAACCTTAAAGGTTAGAGTGCACTCTAAGTCAAGCGGAATCATTTTTTTGTGAGCTATTTTTCGAAAGGAAAAATGAGAAGAGGGGTACGGCATATTTTTGCACCGTACCCGGATACAACTTAGTAAATACTTACAACGACATGCATATTATTATCCAGACAGCGCTGGTAAAAATTTATCAGTTCCGTTAATGCCTGTTCTAATTCAGCATACAGTGAATCTTTGGGCTCTGAAGTCCAGATGTCAGGATAGATCTCAGCCTCACTTAATTGCTGAGGATCAAAGCGGGATTTCAAGCCGACCAAATCGAGTTGTTTCAGCGCGGCAATGACTGGGGGGAGTTCGTTATTTCCGATGGCGGCAATAAAGTTCTCTTCATCCAGGATATGAATACCAACTATGGCATCGCTTAACGGGTCATCTTCCAGAGGTTCACTGGCGGAGCTGCCGGTCAGTATGAAATGCAGACCATCCCACATTTTTCCGATATCCAGCGTGTCGTTGTGCTCTTCCAGCTCTTCCAGTTCATCAACCAGATCGACTTCATCGAGATCTATCAGGTGGTTCAGACCATCTTCATCAATGGCCATATAGCAGGCTTGTATTCCCATTATGGATATCCGTTCGTTAGTCAGTATGATTGTGCCTTGTTATTTTTGAACTATCAGGGTATCAGCAGGCTGGAGCCTGAAGTTAGCCGACTTTCTAATGCCTGATGAGCCCGTACAGCATCTTTAAGCGGGAACTGTTGCGTTGATGCGACATCCACATTGATAGCGCCGCTGGCAATCATAGAAAACAGTTCGTTGGCTGCATGTTGTAATAGTTGCTTGGTAGTAATGTAGTTACCCAGTGATGGTCGGGTAACATACAGTCCGCCTTTTTGATTAAGAATGCCTAAATCCACGCCGGTAACCGGACCTGAAGCATTACCAAAACTCACCATCAACCCATGTGGGCGCAAGCAGTCCAGTGAAGCAAGCCAGGTTGATTTACCCACTGAGTCATAGACAACGTTCACTTTCTCACTGTTGGTCAGTTCTGATACGCGTTTGGCAATATCCTCTTCCTGATAGTTAATGGTGGCCCAGGCTCCATCTTGCTTAGCCTGGGCTGCTTTTTCGGCAGAACCAACAGTACCAATCAGTTTAACGCCCAGCGCTTTTGCCCACTGACAGGCAATTTTACCTACGCCTCCGGCAGCGGCGTGGAACAAAATGGTTTCTCCTGGTTTTACCTGATAGGTCATATGCAGTAAGTAATAAACTGTTAGCCCTTTAAGGAAGGACGCTGCCGCCTGTTCAAATGAGATAGCATCCGGGAGTTTAGCCACTTTATCTGCTGCTACGCAGTGGTAGTCGCTATAAGCGCCTAATGGTGATTGGGCATAAACAACCCGATCGCCAACGTTAATATGCGTGACCCCAGCCCCTACTTTTTCTACGATGCCTGCCGCTTCTGTACCTAGTCCTGATGGCAGTGAAGGTGTTGGATAAAGGCCGCTACGAACATAGGTATCAATATAGTTAATACCGACAGCCTTGTTGGCGACTAATACTTCATTGTCGGCCGGTTGTCTGGGAGTAAAATCGACATATTTCAGTACTTCCGGGCCACCATTTGCAGCAAATTCAATACGTTTAGCCATAATATAAACTCCGGGATAATGAATGATTTTTAATCAACACAGATTAAATTCATCATAGCAGCCATGTTGATCGTTGGGTAGGCTGCCATCATCGCGTATACTGCTTAGCTGTTATCTTTTAATCGTAACCGGATCGCTAATTATCCCATGTCTGGCAAAACACCTTTTAATAAGCAGAACGCCCGTAACGAACGGCCTGTCGACCGTCAAATGGAAGGGCTGAAAATGCCGCCTCATTCCCTTGAGGCTGAACAATCCGTATTGGGCGGCCTGATGCTGGACAATGAGCGTTGGGATAATGTGTCTGAGCGGGTAACGGCTAATGATTTTTATAGTCGTCCTCACCGTACTGTATTTGGTGAAATGCAGCGCCTGCTTGAGCTGGGCAAACCAATCGATCTGATTACGCTATCTGAATCTTTGGAACAAAAAGGGGTGCTCGATCAGGTGGGGGGATTTGCCTATCTGGCGGAGCTGTCAAAAAACACCCCTAGTGCGGCTAATATTGGTGCTTATGCGGACATCGTTCGCGAACGCGCAGTAGTCCGTGAGATGATCTCGGTAGCCAATGAAATTGCCGATGCTGGTTATGACCCTCAGGGGCGCAACAGTGAAGAGCTGCTGGACCTGGCAGAATCACGGGTTTTCCAGATTGCAGAAAGCCGTACTAACAAAGATGAAGGGCCAAAGAGTATTGACCAGATTCTGGAAGATACGGTTTCTCGTATAGAACAATTGTATCAACGCCCTCATGACGGCGTGACTGGCGTTTCTACCGGCTTTAATGATTTAGATAAGAAAACCGCCGGATTACAGCGGTCAGATTTAATTATTGTCGCCGCGCGTCCTTCAATGGGTAAAACTACGTTTGCCATGAACCTGTGTGAAAACGCCGCCATGATGCAGGAGAAACCGGTACTTATCTTTAGTCTGGAGATGCCCTGCGAACAGATCATGATGCGTATGCTGGCTTCACTCTCGCGCGTCGATCAAACCAAAATTCGTACTGGCCAGTTAGATGATGAAGACTGGGCCAGAATTTCCAGCACCATGGGTATTTTGCTGGAAAAACGCAATATGTATATTGATGACTCTTCAGGCCTGACGCCAACGGAAGTTCGCTCCCGTGCCCGGCGTATTTTCCGCGAACATGGCGGGCTTAGCATGATTATGATCGACTACCTGCAGCTGATGCGCGTACCTGCTTTGTCCGACAACCGTACTCTGGAAATTGCTGAAATCTCCCGCTCGCTGAAAGCGCTGGCAAAAGAGCTACAGGTACCGGTAGTGGCGCTGTCTCAGCTTAACCGTAGTCTGGAACAGCGGGCAGATAAACGCCCGGTTAACTCCGACTTACGTGAATCTGGTTCTATCGAGCAGGATGCGGACGTTATTATGTTTATCTATCGTGATGAAGTGTATAACGAGAACAGTGAAGAGAAAGGGATTGCACAGATTATTCTTGGTAAACAACGTAACGGTCCTATCGGTTCTGTTCGCTTAACGTTCCAGGGGCAATGGTCACGATTCGATAACTACGCAGGTCCGCAATTTGATGATGAATAACCGGTTTTGGCGTTCAGCCTAAAATTTTAATACCGGTTTATTCCCAAATGATTTCACAGTCACTTCACAAAAGTAGAATAATAATAAAAGCCTTATCCGTGGAAAATGTTCGGGCTGTAGTTTAAGCAGCCGTTTCCACTCTGTAATAGTGTATTAACTAAGGATTTAAAATGATCTCGGCAACAGCGGTAATTGACCGCGGCGCATTGAAACATAATCTACAACGTATTCGCCAAATAGCTCCTGAAAGTCGCATTATTGCCGTGGTAAAAGCCAATGCCTATGGGCATGGTCTGTTAGATGTCGCCCATACTTTGCCTGATTCTGATTGCTTTGGCGTTGCCCGCATTGAAGAAGCGCTGATGCTGCGCTCCGGTGGCGTGATTAAGCCAATTTTACTGCTGGAAGGTTTTTTCTGTGCTGAAGACTTACCAATGCTGGCGGTCAATAATATCGAAACGGTAGTACATAATATTGAGCAGTTAGAAGCTCTGGAACAGATCGAACTCGATCGCCCGGTACGCGTATGGATGAAAGTGGACACTGGTATGCATCGACTTGGCGTGCGTCCTGAGCAGGCAGATGCATTCTATAAGCGTTTAAGCGCCTGCGAGAATGTGGTGCAACCGGTTAATATTATGAGTCATTTTAGCCGTTCTGATGAACCTGAGGTTGATACCACTCGTAAGCAAATTGATTGCTTTGATGCTTTTGTACATAACAAGCCAGGTTTGAAAAGTCTGGCGGCTTCAGGCGGTATCTTACTGTGGTCTGAAGCGCATCGTGACTGGATTCGCCCGGGTATTATTATGTATGGTGTTTCTCCTCTGGCGGATACCTTCGCGGATAAGTTTGGGCTAAAACCAGCCATGACGCTGAAAGCCAGTCTGATTGCGGTACGTGAGCATAAAGCGGGTGAGCCGGTAGGTTATGGTGGTGCCTGGGTCAGCGAACGGGATACTCGTTTAGGCGTGATTGCCATTGGTTATGGCGACGGATATCCTCGCGATGCACCAAATGGTACACCAGTATTGATTAATGGCCGGCGCGTGCCTTTAGTTGGGCATGTTTCTATGGATATGGTGACCGTAGATTTAGGGCCAGATGCCACAGATAAAGTCGGTGATGAAGCTACTATCTGGGGGCCGGAATTACCAGTAGAAACGATTGCAAAATACACTGGTATTATTCCTTACGAGTTGATTACCAAGCTGACCGCTCGTGTAGCAACCCGCTATATTGATTAAACAACGATTCCGGCACCCAGCTATAGCAAGGTGCCGGATTTTTCTTATTAACGCCGATTAATCCTCATCATCTTCCAGCTTTTGCCGCCGACTCGGGTGGTACTCACGATTCATTTTTGCTACAGCAATAGTCGCTACGGTATTTCCAATAATGTTGGTGACCGCCAGTGCCATCGACATAAAG
This sequence comes from Limnobaculum xujianqingii, assembly GCF_013394855.1. Taxonomy (NCBI): domain Bacteria; kingdom Pseudomonadati; phylum Pseudomonadota; class Gammaproteobacteria; order Enterobacterales; family Budviciaceae; genus Limnobaculum; species Limnobaculum xujianqingii. The sequence goes on from NZ_JABMLK010000002.1 coordinate 1,493,004, forward strand.
CGATAAACCCCAAACATTACGGCAACGCCTTCTAATGGTAATAATCCGGTAGTGGTTATGGTGGCTGCGAAAACCACGAATGCTCCACCAGAAACGGTTGCGGCGCCCTTGGAGGTTAATAGCATAATCAACAGAATACCGAACAGCTGCTCAATGCTAAGTGGAATACCATAAGCATTTGCCAGAAATATAACCCCCATCGACATATAGATTGAGGTTCCATCCAGATTGAAGGCATAGCCGGTAGGTAAAACCAATCCTACCGTTTGGCGTGACGCGCCATACTTGGGTAATTTTTCCAGCAGGCGAGGTAGTACACTCTCAGAGGATGCAGTACCGAAAGTGATATAGAGTTCTTCTTTAATAAATTTAATAATATCAAATAGATTAAGTTTAAAGATCAGACAAACAGCACCTAATACAATCACCACAAACAGGATCAGCGTCAGATAAAAAGCTAATACCAGATAGGTTAGCTTAATCAACATATCCACACCGTTACTGCCTACCGCATAAGCAATAGCCCCAAAGGTACCGATAGGTGCCAATAGCATAATAACGTGGATAAATTTAAAGAAGGCTTTAGCAATGAAGTTGAGCGCATTCTCTACCACCACGCGCTCTTTCTCTTTCAGTAACAGAATACCAAAGCCAAACATCAACGCCAGTACCAGAACCTGTAATAAATTATTAGAGGAGAAAGCCCCCATAAAGCTATCGGGGAATATTTCGAGGAAAAACTGAGCGAAAGATTTTGGCGCTGCATGAGAGGCCTGAATCAGACTGGTAGCCTGTGAGTTAACGTGACTTTCGGTTAATACCGTACCGCTACCAACGCTGAGTAGTTCTCCCATTCCAAAGCCAAACAGGATGGCAATGGTCGAGACAATTTCAAAATAGATAATAGCGCTCAGGCCAACCCGCCCGACCTGCTTAATATCGCCAGCGGCACCGATTCCCAGCGCTACCGTTAAAAAGATTAATGGTGCGACGGCACTTTTAATCAGTCGTAAAAATATATCACCCAGCAGCTTCAGGCTGGTGGCAAACTCTGGCCAGATAAATCCTACCAAAATCCCCAGGATCATACTGACTGCAATCTGGAACCCCAGACCTTTCCAGAAGGCCTTTTTAACAGGTTCAGCGAGTAAAGATTTATCGTGCTCCAATGTATGCGAGTGATTTGTCATAGTGCTTGCCTTAATTTTGATTTACCTGAATTTTTTATAAGAATGTGCAAAACGAGAAGAACCCTATCTGACCAGACGAGAACTGGAGTAAGAAACATGAAGGTTGTTTAGACTTTCGTTTTTGCTGAGTCGTACATCAAGATTGATTCTTGTGGTTTAAAGACTTGCAGGGTAACCGCATGAGGTTCCGTTATTCTGTTATAAAGTGTGGTGCTATTTTAGCAAAGAAGTGTATGTGCATTTTATGATCCGACTAACATAATCGTCATACAAAAGTTAAAAAGCATTTTTAATCATGTGTTATTAGATCATTTCTGGTATGCACTAAATATAAATTATTTTGATTGCTATTATATCGACTGTTTTGTCAGGTTTTATACAAAATGTCTTGTTATAGAAGGATTTCTACTTTTTTGCATTTGTAATTAATATACAAAAATCACTTGTTTTTTATATATTTTTATTTGATCTGAATAACGAATAAACAGCATAAAGGAAGACAATACTATTTTTATTGGTAATATCCATAAATATGATTAATTAACAGCATAAAAGTAATTAACATGATAAAAACAGGCGTGGTAAACAAATATGGATATGCAAGATTGTATTGAATATTGTTTAACCAAAACAGGCAGTATTCATGATTATCAACCACTGTGGGAAGCCGATCGGGTTAAGGTTGCTGGTAAAATATTCGCGATAGTGGGTGATTTAAACGGCAGACCGAGCATCACGCTTAAGTGTCCTCCGGCGCTGGCTGAACGTTTACGGGATGAGCATCAGGAGATTATACCCGGTTATCACTTGAATAAAGCGCTGTGGAATACGCTGTTTCTCAATGGGAAGCTGGAAGAGGCGCTGGTAAAAAACATGATTGATATTTCTTATCAGGAAGTGAGCGCTTTACTACCAGCCTATGTAAAGAAGGCAATGGCCGCAGGAGAGAATCCGCAAGCAATAAAATAAGCAACCGGTTTTAATCCGTAGTATCTGGTTTATTTACCGGTTTAGTTAAACTAAGGGTTATTAGCCGGTGTTTTTAGTAAATAATTGTTTATTTATTGCAAGGACATATAAGAAATAATCTCGACATAATAACGAGATATGACGATTAATAGCATCATAGCTATTATATAATTAGCAATACATCAGGTGCACTTTAGGTTGAATAAGCATAAAATAGCGCACTGCTCGTGCGAGCATTTTTATGTAACAGCTTAACACCTATTGCTACCCATCAATTATTACCGGAATGTAGTTCCATGAATGCTAGAAGCAGGCATAATCAGCCTCTCAGGGATGTTCTTCTATGCAGTGTACTGATCTTATGGATAAGTGCCCTCGCTTTGTATATCTCTGGTTATTTGGTATTGGGTGTTATTTCATCAACGTTATCTATACTGTTTTTCTTTTGCTATTTAACTAATATAAGGACGAAATTATTATCTATGTTTGGGAAAAAAACATCTAAATATGAGGTGACAGGCACTCAATCACAATCGTTGACCAGTAACGTTTCAAGTACGGTTTCAGGTAGTGAGTCAAAAGTCTACTCAGATAGTATTGATGTGCGCAATCGTTGCACAATTATTGCCAGAAATGCCTCATTTGTTGGTGACATTGAAGACAGTGGCGATATCCAGATCTATGGCAAAATTGTCGGTAATATCAATATTACTGAAGGCTCTATCCGTATCATGAATACCGGATATGTAAAAGGCCAACTGAACGCCCCTGAAATCATTATTGATGGTCAGGTTCACGGTAGCTGCTACGCTGAGAATATCGATATTCTTGAACACGGTATGTTACGTGGCACCAGCTGCTGTGAAAATATTTCCATTAAACGCGGTGGTGTGTTTGTTGGTCAGTCTGAAGAGTGGACGCCAAAAGAAGTTCCATTAACTCGTGTTACTAAAGATGTGATTGAAGAATTAGAAGTTCAGAATGAGTTAATTATCACATCAGATGATGATTCAAACGATAAGTTATAATAATTCATATATTGGGTGGGGTGTGGACATCCTGGTCCGGATAAAGTGATTTACAGATGTTGTTTTTCTTCGGTAACTGGCAAATAGTAGCTGAATAACGATGAAGATTAGAGCGGGTTGGTGATATCAGATCATCAACCCGTTTTTAATTATTTACCAGCGGCCTGAAGCTCCACCTCCGCCGGAACGGCCTCCACCACCGCTGAATCCACCGCCGCCGCCAAAACCACCGCCTCGACCTCCTCCAAATCCGCCCCCACCACGACCGCCGCCGCTGAGTAAGGCATTCATTATCATTGGAGCAACCAGAGTACCAATAGCGCCCAGACCAAATGATAAAAGCAGATCCAGCCAGACCACGACATGATTAACCAGCAGTTGAAATAACAGCACACCAATGGTTAGCGTCAGGCCGGTAAAAAACATCTTCTTTAATAGTGTAAGTTTGCGAAACAGGCTGGATAACATAACCAGAGCGGCTAACCACAGGACAGAACTCCCTTCATCAATAGGTGCAGCGTCAGGTTGTGAATGAGCCTGTTGAGAAGAAGCTTCGTTTTTGTGTTCAGGATTTAGCTGATAGATGATGGCTCCTACAGCCAGTTCTATTCCCCGGTTATAGTCGTTCTGCTTGAAACTTGGAATAATAAGACGATTAATAATCTGGCTGGACTGAAGGTCAGTCAGATCGCCTTCCAGACCATAGCCGACTTCAATTCGCACGGTACGGTCTGATTTAGCGACCAGAAGCAGTATGCCATCATCGACATTTTTCTTACCCAGTTTCCACTGCTCAAAAACGCGGATGGCGAATTGTTCAATAGTTTCATCACCGGTGGTGTCAACAATCAGTACTGCAAGCTGATGCCCGGTGGTTTTTTCCAGGTTAGCTGCTTGCTGGGTCAGGGTACGGACGCTGTCTGCAGACAGCGTAGCAGTCAGGTCTGTTACCTGTTGCTGTAATGGCGGCACAGCAACAGGTGCCGCATTTGCTAACAGTGATAGAAAAAACAGTCCAAACAGTACCAGACGGCGCATAGCTATCTCCGGTCACTGCCTGAAGGTGAGAAGTCAACGCTTGGGGCCGTTGATATTTGCTCACTGTTTTCTGGCAGGAAATTTTGCTTGGTTTTATACCCTAAGAGCTTGGCAGTAATCAGCCCGGGGAATCGGCGGATCTCCAGGTTATAATCCTGAACTGCTTTGATATAACGCTGACGAGCCACGGCGATTCTATTCTCAGTGCCTTCCAACTGAGTCATCAGGTTAGTGAACATTTCATTGGCTTTCAGGTCTGGATAACTTTCTCTGATGACCAACAGGCGGGATAATGCGCTACCCAATTGAGCCTGTGATTGTTGAAAAGCGCGCATGGCCTCTTCGCTATCCGGTGCCGCCATGTTTTGTTCTGTAGAACCAATTCTTGAGCGAGCGTCAGAAACTTGCTTAAACACATCAGCTTCGTGAGCAGCATAGCCTTTAGCGGTAGAAACCAGATTCGGAATCAGGTCAGCACGGCGCTGATATTGGTTTAAAACTTCAGACCAGCTTGCGGTGACATTTTCATCCTGAGTTTGGATTTCGTTGTAATTACATCCGGTCAACATAAGGGCCAGCAATGACATGGCCAGCCAACGAAAATGAGAAGAGAACGACATAAATATTTATTCCTTGAATACCAAAAATAGCGCCCCTGTGGAGGCAGGCAATATACGACGATTATAAATCAGTTTGAACAGTATTCTGCTATTAATGGTGACAGGAAACCGACATATTCAAACCAAACAGGCTGAAGAAAAGTGGTAAAAAAGGGGAAGCTTAAATAAGCTTCCCCTTTTTTGTGGAGAGATTAATCTTTTTCCAAAATTGGTTTCAGGAAGCGGGCAGTATGCGATTCGGCGCACTCGGCTACGGTTTCTGGCGTACCGGAAACCAGAATTTGACCGCCGCCACTTCCTCCTTCCGGACCCAAATCAACGATCCAGTCAGCGGTTTTAATCACGTCCAGATTATGCTCAATAACTACAATCGTATTACCCTGATCTCGTAGCTGATGAAGCACTGTTAGCAGCTGTTCAATGTCGGCGAAATGCAAACCGGTGGTGGGTTCATCCAAAATATACAGAGTTTGACCGGTTCCACGCTTGGAAAGCTCTTTTGCCAGTTTCACTCGTTGAGCCTCACCGCCGGACAGTGTAGTGGCGGACTGACCTAAACGAATATAGGAAAGGCCAACATCCATCAGTGTTTGTAGCTTACGTGACAGAGCAGGCACCACGTCAAAGAATTCTCTGGCATCTTCAACCGTCATTTCCAGCACTTCGTTGATGTTTTTGCCCTTATATTTTACTTCCAGGGTTTCGCGGTTATAACGTTTGCCTTTGCACTGGTCGCAAGGAACATACACATCTGGCAGGAAGTGCATTTCAACTTTGATTACGCCATCACCCTGACAGGCTTCGCAGCGGCCACCGCGAACGTTAAAGCTGAAACGGCCAGGATTATAGCCACGTGCGCGAGACTCTGGCACACCAGCAAACAGCTCACGGATTGGCGTGAAAATACCAGTATAGGTGGCCGGGTTGGAGCGAGGCGTACGTCCGATAGGGCTTTGGTCAATATCAATAACCTTATCGAAGTGCTCCAGACCGGTAATCTCTTTGTAAGGTGCGACTTCATCACCGGTGGCTCCATTAAGCTGGCGCTGAGCAACCGGGTATAGCGTATCGTTAATCAGCGTAGATTTTCCTGAGCCCGAAACACCGGTAATACAGGTAAACAGGCCCACAGGAACGGTTAACGTAACGTTTTTCAGGTTATTTCCGGTTGCGCCAATCACTTTCAGTACTTTGTTGGCATCTGCCGCTACACGCTGTTTAGGGATCTCAATTTTGCGTTTACCCGACAGGAACTGGCCGGTCAGCGATTCAGGAACCTTCATGATGTCTTCCATGGTGCCTTCAGCGACCACGTTACCACCATGAACGCCCGCTCCCGGGCCGATATCAATGACGTGGTCTGCTTCACGAATGGCGTCTTCATCATGTTCAACCACAATCACGGTATTGCCCAGATTCCGTAGATGAATCAGCGTATCGAGCAGACGTTGGTTATCGCGCTGGTGTAAACCGATAGAAGGTTCATCCAGCACATACATTACCCCAACCAAACCGGCACCAATTTGACTGGCAAGACGGATACGTTGAGCCTCACCACCAGACAGCGTTTCTGCCGAACGGGAAAGCGAAAGGTAGTTCAGACCGACGTTGACCAAAAAGCTCAGACGTTCCCCGATTTCTTTCAGAATTTTTTCAGCGATTTGTGCCCGTTGACCCTGTAATGACAGGGCGCCAAAGAATTTCATCGCATCGCCAATGCTGAGCTCTGAAATTTCCGGTAGCGTAGTGTTCTCTACGAATACGTGGCGCGCTTCCTCTTTCAGACGGGTACCGCCACAAGAAGTACAGGAACGATTGCTGATAAACTTCGCCAGCTCTTCACGCACAGCGGTGGATTCCGTCTCTTTATAACGGCGTTCCATATTATTCAGCACACCTTCAAACGGATGCTTACGTACCGTGGTATCACCACGATCGTTAACGTATTTGAACTCAATATTCTCTTTGCCCGAGCCGTTAAGTATTACTTTCCGGACGTTTTCCGGCAGGCTGTTAAACGGTGCTTCCACATCAAATTTGTAGTGCTCAGACAGCGAGCGAATCATTTGGAAATAGTAAAAGCTGCGGCGATCCCAACCGCGAATGGCACCGCCAGCCAGTGATAGCTCATCGTTTTGTACTACACGTTCCG